>NZ_PJBL01000020.1:0-142517 GCF_002836135.1 Shewanella sp. GutCb
GGAGGGGATAATTGATGTTGTTGGTTATTCTTAATAAATATAATCTTAAAATAATTGAGGTTAAAGTATCTTTTTTACTTGTTTTTCTGATTCTAGATCCGTTTTTTCTGTTATAAATTGGCATAGTGTCGTTGAGGTTCTCGATTCTAAAGCTAATGAGTTTCGCCTAGCATACTTGTTTGCTGATGAATCTTTACTGCAATGCTTCAGGAGATAATTTTAGGTGCTAAAAGCGCCAATATAAGTGATTTATAGGTGTTCTTTACCATTGATAAAGCGTTATTTTTTATCAAAATTAGAGAGATAATGGGCTGAGTTTGTACTGTTACTTTATAGTGATGATAGCCGTTTTTACTTTATATAGACGATAGCTGATGGCTAAAATGATGCAGATCCCAGCGGGAATACTGAGCGCGTAGAATTGAAAATGGTGAAATAGCACCGCGCCTATTGTGCCACCACAGATAAAGCCTGTGATGATAAGTAAAAACAGTACCGCTTTGCGTTTATCAAAAATTTCCCCTTTGAACCAACCTCCTAACATGATCCCAAGATCTGTAAATATCCCCGTGACATGTGTTGTTCTGACAATCGCGCCACTATAGGTTGTCGCCAACGCATTTTGCAATCCACAGGCCGCAGATGCCAGATAGTGGCCAAAATAGGTCCCCCCTTGCAGAAAATAAATAGCAAAAAGAAGCAGTGAGGCTTCGATAATAAGCAAGGTATCGTAATGGCGGCCAAGTTTAACTGAGCTCCCAGATAGCAGTGCACCCGATAATGTGGCGCCCAGCATAAAACTGACAAGGAGCCCAATAAGATGAAACAACATTTTAGGTGATGAGTTCAGTAACTGGGTGCCAACTAAAGTGGCGGTGCCAGATAGGTGAGATACCGATTGATGCTCAAACCCCATCAATCCAATCGCATTGATACAGCCTGCTGTCAGCGCAAGAATAAAGGCGCCATATTCAACCCATTTGGGTAATTTTGATATCACATGAACTCCAGATTTGAGCGCGGTAAGTCGATGATTTATTTGCTGAGAGCGTAATGGCCAGTTTGTATAGCGTAGAGACTAATAGTGTTATGTCGCAATGTGTGAAGGTTGATTTAACCATCAAAGCGGCTTGTTTTCGCTGTGAGTATTTTACCGTCTATCAAAGGGCTCAACTGTTTAGTCGATCGCAAAACCGCAGTCATTCGTTACTAACTTATCGCTAGAACTAAGGCTGTGAATATTCACCTAACCCTAGTCCAATATCTGAATCGTTTATTACCTGTTTTATAGCGGGCAATTGCGCGTTAATAAATGCATATTCTCCGATAAGGTTAAGCGAGTGCGAATATTGACCAGTGTGAACTAAGCCACAGTTTGTTGTTGGGTGATTGCAATACCATACAGTTATTGGCGTAGGCCAATAACTAAGGCAGCGATGAAGAATGGCTGTTTCATCTATATCCGTTGATTAGGCTGATTTATGTCCAGACCCAAAAAATGTCGACACTTATCCTGTTGCGCACCCTATAGCCTGTTTAAACCTAATGGTGTTCCGTCCGTCGAACTCGAAAAAATTCAACTCGACGCCGATGAGTTTGAGGCGTTGAGTTTGGGCGATGTGAAGAAGATGAGCCAAATTGACGCCGCGGCATCGATGGGGATCTCACGGCAAACATTTGGTTATTTACTCGCTAGTGCGCGGCAAAAGGTGGCAAGGGCTATCACTCAAGGTCATGCGCTGGTGCTCCCTCAATCGGCCAACACCCAATAAGGAAGTTTTATGATTATTGCAATGCCAATGAGTCGAGGTCGACTCGCAGGCCACTTTACTAAAGCACAACGTATTGGCTTTTTTAATGAATATCATCATCTGGTGACGAGTTTTGACAACCCGGCATTGGCTGGTGGTTGTAGTGCAAAAAAAGCAATGCTGAATCTAATCAAAGAGCAAAAAGCCGATATTGTAATGGTGCAAAATATTGGCGAACGCATGCTGGGTAAATTACTCGATGCTGGAATAAGCGTGAGTCAAGGTGATAACACCTTAGGCATTGAGCAGCTATTAACAAGCTGTAGCGATGTGAGTCTTCGACTGCTTAATGCATCAGAGGGCAGAGCCTCGCTTAATCATCTAAAAAAAGACGGTTGCTGTGGCAGTACAGGCGGTGGGTGCGGCTGCAGTGGTGGTGCTGAGCCACAGCCTTTATTGAGTAAGGTGGCTCCAGATAGCGGAATAGAGAGTGCAACCCAGGGTGTAAAAGTGAGTTACGCTGGATTTAGACCGATAAACTAGCTTCACCTTCAAGTAATAGCGCTAGCTCTCTTTGTAGCAAGTGGAGGGTTTTGAACGCAAGGTACGAGTTTAATGACAAGGTCGTTATTAATGGTGGCATCAACGGTAGCTTTAACGCTACCGTTGATGTTTGTTGTTATTGTCACTTAATTTAATAAGCAAGGTTTTCAACTGCCCCTAATACGTTGGCGGAGCATTTGGATTAAGGTGGGGGCGATAGACGCTAGGATCATGCTGGCCATCAATAAATACTGATGTGGAGTAAATGACTCTCCTAACAAAACCATGCCACTCACAATGCCTGCTACCGGGTTGGCGATGCCGCCAAAGGTAAAGTCGACTACCGTCATACGCTGTAATAACCATACATACATGATGTAACCCAGCACGGTATTAAGCAGAATTATCCAGCCCAATCCAAAGCCGTTAGTCATACTAAACTGCTGAATGACACTGACATATTGCTCAGGTGAAAACAGTGCATGAATGAACGCTGCAACTAACAGTAACAGCCCACCAATAATCAACTGCCAAGTTAATACCGTCCACCAATGAATGCGTGTCCCGAGTGCTTTAATAATGGTGCTGCCAACTACAATGCAGCTAATAGCGGCAAACATAGCCAGTAATCCGAGCGGATTTAACGTGATAGCACTGGGGTCAAATAGCTTCCAAGCCAAGATGATTAACACCGCGCCAAATACAGCCTGCAGTGAATTAGGGCGTTTTTTACTTATCACCCAATGAAAAAGCATCGCAAAAACAGGCACCGAAATCATGCCTACGCCCGAAATCGCCGAGGGTAACGTGAGCGCCATAATAAAAATCAAACTAAAGAATGCGGCAATGTTGATGGCGCCTAACTTAATCAGTACAGACCAATCCGCTTTCTTGGGCAGGCTAGGCTTAAGGGCTAGTAAGATCAGTCCTGCTGGCAAAGCACGAATGGCACCGAGCAATAAAGGGGGCCAGTCAGGCAGCGTAAACTGCGTCATGGCATAAGTCGTCCCCCAAAAAAAGGCGGGGATCATGGCTAGAAAAATATTCATATACTACCTTAGAGTTAAGTATCTTCACGTAAAGATATAAGCTGATTGTGAACCTCTAATTTATTTTTGTAAAGTATCTTCTTATAAAGTATCTTTGCGTTAAGTTTAATTTAGCCGTTTAACAAACAGAGTATGGTGTGAAATGGATGATATCGATAAAGTCGTCGCACAATGGGGCGAAGAAAAGCCACACTTGCAAACGCTACCGATGGAAATTTTTGGACGCATAATGCGTTTGCAAAAGCATATTGAAGCAGAAATCGCAGCTTGTCATAAACAATATGGGCTAACATTGGGGGAGTTTGATGTGCTCGCGACACTGCGTCGCTCTGGCGAACCTTTTAACTTGACCCCGTCAGCCTTGTTGTCGTCGATGATGTTGACCTCTGGCGCGATGACAAATCGTTTAGATAAGCTTGAATCTAAGGGTTTTATTGAACGGGTGCACAGCACTGAAGATCGCCGTAGTGTTTCTGTTGGTTTGACCGAAAAAGGCTTTGCTATTATTGATGAAGCGATTGAAGAGCATGTGCGTATTCAGCATCAGTTAGTTCAGCAGTTATCAGATGCAGAAAAGCCGGAATTAAATCAACTGCTCAAAACGTGGTTAGCCGCTTTTGAAGGCGGTCAGTAGTAGAAAACCCCCTCTCTTTTAAAAGAGGGGATAATGGTTGTAGATGATGTGATAAATCATCTTTGGGGCCTAAGGCGACGTTAAGTAAACCATAACCTTGCTAGCTAGCCGTTAAACCAGATTTAACACCCAACCTAGAATGGTAAATGACACCAGTAGCAGTACAAATAAAAGTGCCAATAAACGCCATTGCATTACTTGCTTTAACATCACAAATTCTGGGAAGCTAACAGCAACAGTACTCATGCAAAATGCCAGTGTCGTTCCTAATGGCACGCCTTGTAGCAACAAGCTTTCTAATACGGGTATTACGCCAGTCGCATTGGCATACAGTGGGATCCCCATTAATACTGCAAGCGGAACAGACCACCATTGGCCATCACCTAAATTGGCTTCTAACCAGCCTGCTGGGACAAACCCATGCAGCGCCGCGCCTATGCCTACACCGATAATGACCCATTTCCATACTCGTCCAAATATCTCAACCGTTTCAGACTTAGCAAACTGATGTCGCTGTTGCCAGCCCATCGTGCTAGCAGCTTGGGTCGATGATTGGCCTGGTGGTATTGCTGTTGCGGTCGATAGTTGGCCTCTAGCATAGGCTTTAGCGGCTAAGGGTTGTAACCATCGCTCGGCTTTTAATAAGTCGAGTAGCGCGCCACCCAATATCCCTATGGTTATGCCCGTTAAGACGTATAACAGCGTGACTTTTAACCCTAATAAGCTGAACAGTAATAGAATCGCAACTTCATTAATCAAAGGGGAGGTGAGCAAAAAGGCCATGGTAATACCGATGGGGATGCCCGCGGAGGTGAAGCCTAAAAACACCGGAATACTTGAACAGGAGCAAAAGGGGGTAATTGCGCCAAATCCAGATCCTAAACCATAACCGACCAGTTTGGGTTTACCTGATAAATAGTCACGTACTCGTTCAACATTAAGTGACGCTCGTAACCAGCCAATGGCATAGATCATCACAATCAGCAGGGCAAATATCTTGGTGGTGTCTTCAACAAAAAAATGTACCGCTTGGCCAAGTTGGTTTTGGCTGGATAAGCCTAATAAATCATAAACCAGCCAATCGGCAAGTACTGAAAACCAAATCAACATTGGTTTACCTCGCTAAAGGGGTTAGAGAAAGTTAGCAATCGTCGTTAGCTGTCACTAGCGCTCTCTTGCTAGCCCACTGATGACTATTTACCGATGACGAGCTATAGATAAATAGTGACAGACGCTTATTGAGTGTTGTTAGCTTGATGTAATAACAGCTCAATTTCAGCATGGGAAGGCACGTTCCCCGCGCTCATTACCACGCCATTAATGACAATAGCGGGTGTCGACATGACACCATAATCTAGAATGGTTGTCATATCGGTGACCTTTTCAAGTTCAAAGTCTAGCGCTAATCCCTTGGCAACTTGCTCTACATCGGCGGCTAAGTTGGTGCACTTTTTACAACCACTTCCTAATATTTCAATTTTCATATTGTTGTCCCATTTTTAATTAATGTACGTAGATTATTGCGATTAACACTTAGCAAAGTGTGTACTGTTTAAGAGGGCTTAAGCAATGCGGCTTGGGCTTTGGCATTCTTTTCCAATACCGCCTCAACACAGCCAAACATTTTTAATAGGCAAGGGGTTTCAAGGCGATAGAAGATCTTTTTTCCATCGCGGCGGCTACTGATAATTCCCGCCTGTTTTAATACCGATAAATGTTTAGATACCGTTGAAATATCGGCGTTAACACCATCTGTGAGATCGCAAACGCAATGCTCTTGTTGCTGTAATTGTTCTAACAGCCATAGACGTGTTGGATGCGCCAGCGCTTTGAGCACTGCTGCACGAGCAGTTAGTCGCAGTTGTTCCTGTTCTGTCATACCAATGTCCTTCGTGGGTAACCCGATAGGCGTTCAATACTTTATCATTTGGCAAAGTGACCAAGTGTTATGGTGCAAGTATAGCGTAAAAATTTTATTGATTATCGTGACCGAGGGAACAGTTCTAGTAAGTTTGCAAACAAGAGGATAAGTCTAATAGGTTGTTAATGGCTGTTAGGGAACAATGGATTGTGACGGAGATTAACAGTGAGCTTTTGAAGATAAATATCGAGGGCGGTGACTTGTTTGGAGGTGTGGGGAAGGAGAGTTGATTAACTCTCTTCCCACAAAAATCTTTTTTGTTACTGTTGTAACTGAGCTTTTGCTGCTTCAACTTTTGAAAAATCTAATCCAAGTTCGGTGACAGCTTCTTTAATTAGGCCTGGCGCTTGCATTACTAAGCCCATCATCTGTTGCAGCTTTTCTGCTGGAATACCTAACTGGCCAACGGTCGCCATCGCCATCATTGGATTTTCAGTCAGTGTTTGGAACAGCTCACTGATTTGTGCGTCACTGATATTGTGTTCTTTTAAGATAGCAAGAATCGGATTCATTGAACTGCCTTCATATGCAAATTAAGTAAAATAGAGGGGGGATTCTATCACTCATGACAGCTAATTCGACGCTTTGGTAAAATAAAATTATCTGATGTTGAACCGTATCGAAGAGGAGTAATACCAATTACCTTAAGTATTTGACCAATTCAGAGTGCCTCAGACTTTTCCACTCAAGGTGCATTGGTGAAAAAAGTGTTATTCCCTTTTAAGCCTAGGCACATTTTTGCAGACACGGTATTCAGTTAGATTAAGGCGCTTTAGGGCGTTGTAAATCGAAGCGGTTTGCTTCGGTGATGCTGTAGTAAGCAGTGGGGCCACCAGCGCGTAATATTGGCTCGGCATCTGAGGTTAGGTATTCACCCTGGGCGCTAAGTAGGTGTTTGGCAATATGCACGGCAACCACTTCCCCTAAGACTAACCAGCTATCAATTTTATCACCATTAGCGCCTTGTAGTTGAATGAGCTGCGAGAGCTTACATTCAAAATTGACTGGGCTTTCAACTACGCGATCGGCAGCTACAATCGTTCCTGGTGTTGCAGTGAGCCCAGAAAAATTGAATTCATCTTCGGAGTTAGGTAAAACGACTGAGCTTTGATTCATTTTCTCGGCAAGCTCTCTGGTGGCTAAATTCCAGATAAACTCTTTGGTCTCAGCTATATTGGCGACACTGTCTTTCCAACCGATGCTGGCAAAACCAATAATGGGTGGGCGATAGTTAAAGCAGTTAAAAAAGCTGTAGGGAGCAAGATTGCGCTGCCCTTGAGCGTTCCTCGATGAGATCCAACCAATGGGCCGCGGACCTATAATTGCACTTAACGGATCGTGGGGCAGTCCATGGCCTTTACTGGGTTCGTAAAAGTAGCGGTTATCATCGTTCATCGTTATCTTTCCGTGATGGCTGTCAGTGATGGTTCAACGTCTCAACTTCTCGCGGTATTGTCAACCAGCCAGTACTGGCCCATTACTGATACTCATAAGGATGCGAATATTGACTGAAAATTTAAGGTTGAATCAATCACGTAATTTGTAGCGACTCTTTTTTGCACGCAAAAAAAACGTCTAAAAAGACGTTTTTTTCGTTATTGGATAACCTATTCAGCTTGGCATTTTAGCTCGGGCAAAGCCCTTGTTTCATCACTGTCTGGCAGTTTAATGGAGCAAACGTCAGCTTGGATCATCAGCTGCACCATTTGTGGCATCTCATCGTTTCTGCCCATAATTAATTGGCCACTAGGGTCTTTATGGGGCGCACGTTCAATGGCCAGCAAACTGCTTTGAGTAAATGCTGTTTGGCCTATTTGTATCTTGTTAGCCTTGAGTAAACTGGCAATGGCTTGCTCGAGCAGGCGAGTGTTATTGGCAGTCGATGATACTAATACGGCAGGTACCGCTTTAGTGTCATTTTCAGCAAAAGCACCGCAGCCACCTAGGCCGATCACGCCCATTGTAAGCACGGTGCCAAACACTCGCCGTAGCATTATAAAGCTCCTTTCATATCGATAATGATACGGTTGTTTTGCAAGAACGACTGGTTACGCTCATCTTTTAGCATAAAGCCTTCATCGATAAATTCATTGACGGCTTGAGAGCGAGCAACGCCAGCGGCAACTGCTGGGCAGCGCTCGTTATCTCGATAATAAAGCGCAGCACTTAATAGGCGTTCATCCGTATCACCCAGTGCATGCCCTAAATCATCATCAAGCATACAACCTTGAACCTCACTGGCGAGTGTTGGGCTAGTCGAAGGCACAAAGCCGTCAGAGTATTCACCAAACCCCTTGTCATTCACGCCTTTAAACTGAATCGTAAAGTAGGTGGTGCCACAGTTAGGTGTTGGATAAAAACCGTAGGGTTTACCACAGGTTGTGCCGCCTAATTGAATGACTTCGATATCGACACCGCGTAAACCGTTCATTAACGCTTCACTAGCAGAGCAAGTACTTGAGGTCGTAAGCACATACACTCGTTTAAGATCGAGTGTTGGAAGTGTGGAACCGCCAGTGAGTAATGCAGTATTAAACCCCAGTGTTTCGTCTATAAAGGGCATGGGCGATAAGGCCTGATTGTTCACTGGGTTGGTATTTGGATATTTGTCATTGAAGCTGGTTTCTTCAAAGGTGCGGTTGGTGGTGGCATCTTTACCGGCAATCATGTAGCCGAGTTGGCTCGCCATCGCGAGTAATCCCCCGCCGTTATACCTAAGGTCGATGACCAGATCGTTAATACCTGCTTGGCTCAATGTGGTCACAGCATCAAATAGCCCGCGTTCAGCGGTGGCAATATGCGCATTAAACTGCAGATAACCCACTTTACCGCTAGTGGTTTGAATAGTTTTAGTATTTTTCACCGGGGTCGAGACTATTGTTTGTGCGGTTAACATTACCGTTCGATCGGTTGCAGCGTCAAGATCGCGCACGGTAAAGACAGTTTGCTTACCATTTTGGCTTGGAAATAGGCCAGCATTGATGATGTCGATACTGGCGCTATCGGCGGCATCTCTGACACTCACGCCATCAATTTCTACAATAACGGTACCGCGAGAGACATTAGCAGCACTGGCGGGAGAGTCAGGCTCATTATAAGTCACCGTCACTTTACGGGCACCGCTTTGGGAAGCGTTAGTGAGTTTAAAATTGAGACCGTAGCCTACTGAAGCACCAGATTGATTCAGATCCTCCCATTCAGCGGTAGACATTGAAAAGTGGAAGTTATCTTTGTCATTACCCGAATCTGACTGCTCCTCTGTTATCAAAAGCTTAAAATACTCTGCAACTGAATAAGGAGCGGGATCACGATCGATAATCTCGCTATACCAAAGGTAAGTATCGTTGCTCCACGAACGTAACCAAAGCTTTTCAGTCTCTGCGCTACCGGTTTGATTGGCTCTGCATTGGTTAACTAAACTAGAGTCACTAGCAAACTGACCTTGCACCCAAGTTTCGCTAGAGTCTCCCCCACCACAAGCGGATAAGCCAAGTGTAGTGACGATAACTAGCAGCAGTAATTTTGTTGAACCCAACATCATAAATAATCCTTTGGTTTTGCTAATATGTTTTAACAAACAGGAATGCAATTAGTAGAGGTTGCAACTTTATTACAAATGAAACAATTTGTAATGTAAATTCGCAATAATGTAAGCCTTAATGTTGGGGTTTGATGGTTGATCTTGCCAATGCCTGATCAGCCCCCCTTAGTGTGGGGCTATGATTACAAGCAAATTGTACTTTCATCCTGTGCTACCTTAGATAAAGACGTATTATTAATTGTTTGCCCACTATCATCATTGGCCATAACAGCTATACCGCGATGCTTGTTGTCGCAACCTGCTTAATAGCAGTTGGGCCTAGTCTTTATTATTACTGCTAACAGATAAGGCAATCTATGGAATATCCCTCATTATCGAGCAATATCACCCAGCTTATAGGTCATACCGATCTGCTGCGGATCGACAGCTTATCTACGCTGAGTGGCTGTGAAATTTTAATTAAATGTGAGCAACAAAATCCAGGTGGTTCGATTAAAGATCGTGCTGCACTGCAGTTGGTTACCGATGCCATTGAAAATGGCAAGCTAAAGCCGGGCATGACGATTGTTGAAGGTACAGCGGGTAACACGGGTATTGGTTTAGCGTTGGTGGCTAAAGCACTGGGGTTCAACATGTTGGCGGTGATGCCGCGAGGCCAAGCGTCAGAAAAAGAGCAGATGATCACTCTACACGGTGCCAAACTGATGTTGGTTGATGCTTGCCCATTTGCCAACCCCGATCATTTTTACCATACGGCAAAGCGTTTGGCGGAGGCTAATGATGATTATTGGTGGGCCGATCAATTTGAGAATACCAGCAACAGCAAAGCGCATTATCAGCACACTGGGCCGGAGATCTGGCAGCAAACCAATGGCAATATCGATGCGCTAGTGTCGGTGGCGGGCACTGGCGGCACAATTGCGGGTAACTCTCGTTATTTATCAGAACAAAATCCAGCGTTGCAAACATGGTTGGTTGATCCCGACGGTTCCGGCATATATGCCTACCTAAAATCAGGTGAGTATGTATCAAGCGGCAGTTCGTTTACCGAAGGGATAGGGATCATGCGCCTTGTTGAGAACTTTAAGCAGGCTAAAGTCGATAAAGCGATCACCTTGCCCGATCTCGACCTTATTGCCATCGCACGTCATGTTCAGCGTGAGGATGGCATTGTGCTCGGCAGCAGTGCTGCGCTGAATGTTGCAGGGGCACTCTACGCCGCGGCGAAAATGGGCAAGGGCAATACGATTGTGACTTTTTACTGTGACTTAGCAGAGCGTTCTTCGTCCAAGCTGTATAACGCAGAGTTTCTTAATAGCAAAGGCTTTAATCAACCGATTGAGTCGCTTGAAGAGATGTTTCAGCGATATAAAAACCAAGCTAGTGAGGCGGTGGTTAATGTCGCGCGTTAACTCGCTGAGAGCGATGTGCACTTTTGCTTTAAAGAAGTGCAAAATCGAGATAGAGGCTAGCAACACAAGGTATACTATGCGCTCTTTTTTGCGGCTTGCGAGTTGATATGATTATTTTTACCACTAACTTTGGCGATATTGAGATAGAGCTCGATTTCGACAAAGCCCCCGTTAGCGCTAAAAACTTCCTCAAATATTGTGAAGATGGTTTTTACCAAGGCACCATTTTTCATCGGGTGATTAAAGGTTTTATGGCACAAGGCGGTGGTTTTACTGCTGAAATGGAAGAAAAGCCAACCCGTGCTGCTATTGTCAATGAAGCCAATCGAGGCCTTAAAAACCTCAGAGGTACGCTTGCGATGGCACGTACTGATGCACCGCACTCTGCTACTGGTCAGTTTTTTATTAATTTAGGCGACAATGCATTTCTTGATTATACCGCGACGACTAATGCAGGCTGGGGTTATGCTGTGTTTGGTAAGGTAACGGCGGGAATGGATGTGGTCACTAAAATAGGTCGAGCTAAAACGGTTTCTCAAGCAGGTCATGACGACGTGCCTAAAGAGCAAATCATTATCGAAAAGGTCACTATTAAGGATTAATCACTCCCGCCTAAAACCACTTACTCATTAAAGCGCTAATATCAATAGCGCTTTTTTGATCGCGACATGATTAACGCCATCAGCTGTGCAAACATAACCCCTAAAAAGCTGCTTAGCAGCAGACTTATACCCGCTTGCTGCAAGCTCCAACTTGGCTCGTTGGTCGGTATCAACAGCATCAGCAGAAATATCGTAACCGCAAAAGCTTGTCCGATTTTTATGGAACAGTGATTTTTATTAGGTGTAGGAGGGTTGGCTTTCATTGCGGTTACTTTTTGATAGCTTCTTGCGAGCGAGCGTCTCTTAAGCGGTTGCTTCATCAACCACCATAGTGGTGCACTCAGTGTCAGTAGCAATAAGCTGGTGAAATTCCATAAACAGGGGATAACGCCACTGCATTCTGGGCAAACATAGCCAAACCAATGGCCGAATGCATTGCCATTACTCCATAACATGCCTGGATTCATCGCATGGCAATGTGGGCAGGGAACAACTTGTCTGGCTAATAATGGCTGCTTACTGTGTTTTTCAATGAGCGTGACCTTGGGAAGCCGTTGACCTAATACTAATTCGTTAATTGCCAATACGGGATTGATGGCCCAAAACAGTAGTAATGGGCTCGGCAGCTGCAGTATCTGATACTTGTTAGGGTCATATCGCATCTTAACTCCTGATCAATATAGGGCGTTTCGGCTTAGCTGTTCGCCTCGTTAGTTAGCATTACACACAAGCATTAATTCGGTTACGTCCATCGGCTTTGGCGCGATAAAGCGCGGTGTCTGCGGCGCATAGCAATGCAGTGCTGGTTCTAAATTGTCCATTAATTTCGCTAGCGTGTCCTTGGCTCACACTGACCGAAACAGATGCATCAAGACCGATATCCATGTAGCTTAAGTCGTTAATGTTCTTTTGAATCAGTCGTGCGGTTTGCGCTACCTGCCTAGCATTGCTATTGGGCAGAATAATGGCAAACTCTTCGCCACCATAGCGGGCAGCGGTGCAATCTAAATTCGGTAATGAGGCTTCAATTGCTCTGGCTATTTTCTGTAAACAGTAGTCACCTAATATATGGCCGTATTTATCGTTAAAAGACTTAAAGTGGTCAATATCGATAATCAAAACACTCACCGGGCGACCTTTATCGACACAGGTTTTCCAGTGGCTTTGTATTTCAGAATCAAACACACGACGATTGGCTAGCTTGGTTAAGCAGTCGGTGGATGCCCATTGGTGTAGCTGTTTATATTCGGCGCGATACTTAGTCAGATCTCTAATCACAATGGCAAACAGGGGCGTGCTTAATGCAAAATGTGTTATCGACACCTCGACATCTTTGCTGACATCGTTTGGTAACCGCAGCGTGGTCTCTGCTGGTGCGTGGTTTAGTGGGCGGCTACCGGTACGTGATTCGATAATCATTTTTTGGTAAAGGGTTTTTTGTGGCTCTAATAAATAGTTTTGCCACTGCTGGCCAATCAATGTTGGTGTTGTCATCGATTGATTAGTATTGAGCTGTTCACTACTGAGATCTTCGCCAATCAATAAGTCGAGAGCATGCTCGTTGATAAGTTGAATGGTGCCGTGTTCGTCGACGACGACTATGGCTTCCATAAGCAGATTAACCATCATCTTAAGGGGTTGCAGGTGGGTGCTTTGAAGCTGGCTGGCGACGGCTATCGGCTTAAAAGGTAATGTTTCACTGGTGGCAGCGTGCTCTGTAGGGCCATCGCTGATAGCGGTATTGGCGATAATCGCGGTCGGCTGCGACGCGACAGTCGCGCTGTTTTTGCTCGTCGCAATAGTCGTCGCCATCGAGAGCGCTGAGCTTACAGCTGCCTTAGAAACGGTATCCGTTGGAGTCGCCAACATAGCAAATATCCCTTTTAAATTATTAATTTAACGCTTAGCCCACGTCAATTGAGTTAATACTTTAGCTAAAGGGGAAATACTTTACCTTTCGGCAACCTTCCTAATTAAGTCATTGTTACTATGTGATTTTGTTCTTAATCTTGATGTTAAGGTGTCAACTTAAAGTGCTAGATTTGCTCGTGGCTATAGATAAAAGTATTAGTTTGTAGGCTATTAGCTTGAGTATTTAGGCTAGGTGCTAGGTGCTAGGTGCTAGGTGCAGCAGAGGAGTAGAACGGATCTGTTATGGGTCACTCGTTTATAGGGTCGACAGCTTACTGGAGACATTTCTTAGTACAGAAAAATATGGCTAGCCATTCGCTTGGTATGTTATTGATTGAGAATGGGTGACTTATCTATTTTCGTTAATTAATACGAAAAAGATGAGGCGAAACGGCCTCATCTTTTGGGGTTAACTATGGGTGTCTAGTTAATTACTACTAAGTTTGTCCACGACTAATAATTACTGGATCTGGGCTTAATAGCATTAGACTATTTTGGCTGTTTGATAACACGAAGCGAAAACTCGCCTTGCCAATGACCTTATCTAAATCGAGCAAGTTTATCTGCTGGCCATTATCTTGAACCCAGACATCATCAATTACTTTGCTGAATGGTTTTTCAAAAGTGGCGCCGACAAACTTCAATCCCTTATCGGTTTTATCGATTAGCTTGTATGTGATGGTTTGCTCTTGCTCAATGACACAATCACCAGTTACTGGTTTATTGTTTATGTCGGTGTAATTGAATTCTGGCAGGTTGTTTGTCAAGGTTACTATCAGGTTAAACTCTACGATGTTGGATATATCAGACATTTGATCTTCCTTTGATTTAGTGGGGGGATTTGTTATTCAAAAGCAAATTTCTACTTATTGAACCTAATGATGTGCTCATCAAAAATTATCAATTTCAATACCATTATCTTTTAGTCTGCTAACTAATTCTGATTGACTGTCTAATTCATCAAGGCAGGCTAAAGCCTTTGCGTAGACGATAGCAAATCTAGGGCTTTGGTTAATTTTTACGATATTTTTCAATCGTTGTTTTACCTGATGGCATTTCTGCATATTCATGGAAGGGGTGTTCGTATTTTTAGCTATCTTAACTTGCAACAGTTCACTGGCGGATAACTTATTAAGGTAAAGTCTATTCTTTGGTTGCCTTTCCACAATAATCCCAAAAAAGTGCGTCGATTTTGCGGCGTGTAATGCGCTTTGTTTATAGTCCTTATCTTTAAGGTAAAAAGTCGCTGCAGCAAAATGATACTTAGCCCAAACAATGTCAACTTGTGTTGATTTTCGAAGTGACTGATCAGCTTTGAGCATTGCAGCAATTTGTATCGGTCGATACTCTTTAGGGAAGTTTTTTGTGTTTTCGACAAATATGAGCATAATAAAAAAAGTGTTATATTGCTGTACACGCCAGAGTTCATTTTTAGGGTCATGTTTTAAAGCTTCTGTTATAGCTTGGTAGCTCAATTGAGCCTGATTGAAAGCTTCTTTATGACGGCCAAGATAATGAAATAAAGTTGCAAGTAAGTGATTATTTGCTGCTAACCTTTCTAAGGTATAAGGGTCATTAATGTTGCTAGTGTTTAATTGCTGTTGAATTTGTTGATATATTTTAATGGCAGTATGAATATCACCCTGTGCCAGCACTGCACGGGCTAACCATGAGCGAGTATTTGCGACATCAGCCATGAGTTGAGAGTTTGTCGTATCTTTAGCTAGCGCTTGTAGATTTAACTCCAGCGAGGCCTCAAACCCCCTACGTGCACTTACAAAGTCCTGTTGCTCCATCGACACAGACCCCAAAGTACTCTGCGCATAAGACAACTCCATCAGCGCATCATTATCCTCTGGCGCAATATCAAACATGGTCTGGCTGTAGGCGAGGTACTTTTCAAACCACACTCTTGCCGCATCCCAATCGCTTTTATCGTAATCGAGCTGACCTATCCAAAAAGCATTAGCGCCTAAGGTTTTAAGCAACTCTAAATTTTGTGGCTGGGCAGTTAATAACGCAGTTAACTTGCTGCGAGCGGCATGAAAGGCGGTGCTGGCCTCGTCGAGCTTGTTGCGCGAATAGGCGACTTCGCCCATGGCCTCAAGGGTTTGTGCGTGTTGGAAGTTAGCGTCAAAGCCTAGGTTGTTATCGATATTGAGCTTGGCGTCAGTAAAGTACTCCAGCGCCTTATTACTAATACCATTGAGCAGGTCCATGCGGCCAATGCCGCGCATCTTGTCGGCGAAATCACCCACCATAAAGCCGAGTAGGTTTTCTGCCGCTAAACGCTTTTGCTGCGCCATTTTTTCCGCTTCGGTGCTCTTGTAACTCATCACTATGGATACGACTGACAGCACGCACAGCGCTGCAATGGTGAAATGACGACGCCAGCGTTTGCTGCGTTGTTGTTTGGCGGAAGCGGCAATCAACGCTCGCTCCTGGGGTTCAATGGTAAACAAGGGATTATCTTGCAGGGCTAATGCCTCATTGAGAGGTTTGCCGTCGGCGAGCAGGTAGGCGCTATTTTTGTGCTCTTTGCGCCAGCGCTTGGCAAGATGATATAAGCGGCTTTTTATCTGCAAGCTAGTATTGTGCTCATCAATCCAGCTCGTGGCGCGCGGCCAACGCCTTAATAGTGCTTCGTGGGCAATGCTAAAGCAGGGCTCACCATTTTGCAGGTGTGAGACAAACAGCCGACTGTCGACCATGGCTTGCACTAAGGCATTTTCGGACTCGGATTCTGATTTTGATTTAGCGAGCAGTTGTGACCAGCGCGCGGTGCGGCTGGTAATGGACACTTCATCTTCTCTTAGGGTCACCAGCAAGGACAACACATGCGGCAGGCAGTTTTTTTGCTTTTCAGTTAAGCCATTAATGGCATCTTCGGCATTTTTACCTATGGCGCCCTCGATGCCGCCGAGCTCTTGATACACAGTGACTTGCAACTGATCGTCGCTGCTGCGCCTTAGGTATAAGGCTTGCAACATATATTGCAGCATTGGCAGTGCGTCAGGGTTGCTGGCAGCTTCGCTACAAAGCATTTCGTCTAGCGGCATGGCGCTATCGGGATCGATGTCCCACGTTAAGTTGGCTGCGATAGCGGGCAGACGGATCATCTGTAACAGTTCACTGCGAGAGGGCGGTGCTAAGTCAAAATGGGCGCCGCGACTTTTACCCGCCATTAATGTGGGGTAGTTCACCAGCAAGGGGTAAAACTCATTACGACAAGCACTTAAGATAAGCACAGTGCCTGAGGTGGCTAAGTGCTCAATAAGCTCGACAAAGATATGCCGCTCTTCATCTTTAAACAGCGGTGATGAGAGTAATATTTCAAGTCGATCGATGAATAGCGCGAAATGGGTATAGTTATTTGTTTGCGTTTTTAGCGCTTGCTGGCATAGCTTTATGACGGCATTGGGCTCATCAATCAATGTGGTTGCAAGTGTGTCTGCACTATAACCGTCAAACACGGGCAGATCGTTTAACTCCCAGTCGAGCATGGCGCTGGCGAGCTCAATAAACAGCTGCGAACTGCTTACATCAGCAAAATCAAGACCACTATAGGAAGCGACTTTAACGCTGTTGTAACCGGCGGTGGTCATTAAGTTAGGCATAATGCCTGCATTAATGAGTGATGACTTACCACTGCCGCTGGGGCCTAAGGTTAGGCAGAAGGCTCTGCCGTACTTAATTTGCTGGCTTATTCTATCCAGCAACACGCTGATCTGTTTACCTCGACCAAAGAATACGTCGGCATAGTTGGCGCTATAGGCTTGTAAACCAGGAAAGGGAGAACCACTTTGCCAGCTTTGGTGAGCGGCTACCTCTTCTTGGCCAATGGGAAAGCGTACTTCGGCTAAGGTGCGATAACCCCGTTTACGAATGGTTTCAATGAATATGGGGGAGGTGGCGCTGTCGCCGAGAGCGCGGCGTATTTGATTAATGATTTTGTGCAGTGGATTGTCACCCACATCGGTGTTGGGCCAACAATGATTGACGATGTCATCGCTACTCAATACTTCACCTGCGCGTAGGCAAAGTAGTTTTAGCACATCCATGGCTTTTGGCTCTAGCTGCTTGACCTGCTTACCCGCGCGTAAGCTGTTTGCATTGGGGTCAACTTGCCATTCACCAAAGAAAAAAGTGTGATCACTCATAGTTTCATTCCATTGAGTCCTGATAGGGTGATACCTATACCTAAACGACTTAGAACCGCTCCCACGTGAATGCTATTTATATCAGCGCCTGCATTTCCAAGTGGCTTGAGTATAGCAGCCTGACACTAGGTCATCGTTATTAGGTTTAGCCTGTATCTAGTCAAAAATAAATTAATAAATCAGGCGTTTAAAGTCTAAATCCTAAATGATTATGTCATCGTTTTGAATGTAATAGAAGTGTGTATCTTGTTATTTTTATGTTTATTTTGTGCGTTGTAGAGATGTTTCAACTTGGCTTTAAGGAGAGTCAATTTGATGCTTTAGTGAAATGATTAAGCCATTATATTTTTAATTTGGTTATACAATCGGCTTTATCAAGTCAGTCGAACTTTACTTTTGCAGAGAAATGGCTGATGTTTATAAAAGTGTAAAATCGATTTGTGGTCAATAGAGGGCGTTATGTCGGTAATAGCAATTGGTTTTTTGGTGCTGTTTTTTGGGATCGCTTTTATGGGGATGCCCGATCTTAATCGTACGCTTAAACTGCACGATAGAGAGCAGTGGAATGCTTTGTTAGGATCTCAAGGCACCTTTATGGCGTCTTTCGATCGGTTAACATTGTTTAGCTGGACCTTGAGTCGTCGGTTTGAGATCTCTGATAATATCGATATTCAGTACGCTGGCCACCAAGCTTTTAAGCAGGCGACTCGGGTTAAATACACCATGTTACTCGGCATATCTCTGATTATTATTGGTTTTATAGCCTCTTTTTTTGGATATTAGTTGGCAGAAGAAAAAAGCCGCAAGCTAAGTTACGTTGCAGCTTTGATGAGCATTTAGTCTACAGCAACCATAACATTGCTTGCTTTAATGATCGCGTAAGCCTCGCCACCCACAACTAGACCTAGTTGTTGACAAGACTTCTTAGTCACAACTGAAGTGATCTCAACGCCAGGCGCCAATTCAATAACAACTTCATTATTAACTGAACCTTCATCGATAGATTTAATTTTGCCACTTAGGGTATTACGTGCGCTGATTCTCATGGATTAATTCCTTTGGTATATGAAGGCTAAATTATACGTTGTAATGGCTTATCTCGATATTTTTAAAGCATAGGCGTTACAATTGTTTGAAGTAAATCGCAAATTGCTAATAAATTGCAATGTTATTTTTACTGATGTGACTTTACTTTTTAAGTGGCTGTTATTAATCGACTAAAAATGTAGCGTAATTGTTTTGCGTTGTATTAGGTTAGCAAGTTTATTTGATTTCCCACGGCAGCTATTCCCTTTGTTATTGACGAGGCTGCTGCCTGCTTTTCCAAAATGTACTCTCTGGCCAGCGCTGCTCCTCACTATAAAAATAAGCTTTTTGAGCGAGATATTGGATGAAGTTATTACCGATATTATTGCGGTATTGGTTGATGGTCTGAGCGTTGTTATCTAACCAATCGACAATCGCATCGGCGGCATCGATACCATTTTTAAGTGCTTTGTAGATCCCTTGTGAACTAATAGGGTCATAGATTGAGGCGGCATCGCCGACGGTTAACCAGTGTTCTGCTGCGGGGGGATTCATTATGGCCGATTGAGCCACCCACGTATGCAAACTGCTTGGGGTTGATTGACTTATAATCGGCTGAATATGTTGCGTGAGCTGCATGGCTTGTTGCCAAGAACGGGGGTCTTTTAGGTGTTTGTCTTTCACGGTTTGAGGATCGGTTGCGACGGTTACTATTACCTTGTTATTGGGCAAGTGAGCTAAATACCACCAGCCATAATCGACGGCTTCAAGCAGTGTCATTTGGCGATAACTGTTTGCAGATATAACGTCGTTAGAGTCAAAGTATGCGCTGACGGCCACCAGTTGATCTTCAATTTTTGCTTTAGCATTAAACTGGCGTGCCACTTTGGCGCTGCGACCTGTAGCGTCGACAATAAAGCGACACCTTAGCTGAGCATTGTTACGCAGCAGGACTTTGATCGGGTAGGCATGTTGCTCACGTACAAGGCTGGCAAAATGGGTGTTTTTTAACAGTGCGCCTCCTCTTTTTTCCACCTGTAACGCTAAAAATTTATCGAAAGCGCACCGGTTTAAATGCCATCCATGCCCTTGCGGATTAAAGAGATAGTCGTTAAAGCCTAATTGATCACTGCCCCAGCTTGAATAACTGCCTAAGCAGGGAGCGTGTTTTTGTGCTGTAAACGCGTCCCAGATCCCTAGTTTTTCTAACAGTTCACGGCTATCGGGTGGAATGCTCTCGCCGATACGAGGCGCTGTGTAATCACTGGCCTCGATGACGAGCGTATTTTTAACCCCTAGATTGTGCAAAGCAATTGCTGTTGCACAACCCGCGGGCCCCCCTCCGACGATGATGACGTCATAGAGTGGTTTCATCGATTATCCCTTTTTATTGATGGCAGTTTCGTTCCCAGCCAGCATGGGCCAGGGTGTGGGTTCTTTTAGGTTTGGCGTAGCCCCGGTGAGCTTACTTTCAACTTCTAGGTAAACGTTGTCGGGGTAGCTGTTGCCATCGTTAATAGTGGTGGCTTGCACTATTACGCCGATGTCACTCCACTTTTCGAGCATCTGGCGATAATCCCAGAAGCGTCCCGCATTGGCGAGATTGCCGCTATCATCAGGACTATTTTCGCCAGGCACTGTGCCTTGACCTCTGACAGAGTAGCGCTGTGGTGGTAAACCATGGCGGTCTTTCTCTATCTGCAGGTTTTGATAATCTTCGGCGGTGTAAACCGTGACGGGTCGCTGCGCCGGCCATGACCAATACAGGGTTTGCGAGTCTTGAGTATTGGGTGATGATTGATGAATGGCGCAGGAGTTATAGTCTGCATGCCAAGGCAGTGCCATAAACTTGGTGGCATCGCCTGGCTCTAGTCCTAAATACTCGACTTCTTCATGACGCGGGATCCACCCAAGTGTTAGTAAAGGGGTGCCATAGCTGAGTTTTTGGTTGATCACGCCAGCGTAATTGAGCGCTTTATGATGGATCCTAAACGGACCTGCGCCTTGCTGCCAGTCAGTGACATACAGGCTCGGCTCTCGAATGATCCAAGTCATGTCAATGCCAGGGCTAAAACGGCCGCCTAAGCAGTTTTGCAGCGTGGCGCGATCAAGGTATTCACCTTGGCCTAGTGGGTTGTCGTTTACCTTTTTATATTGATGATTCGACCAGCAGTGTAAGAAGTGATACTGAGTGACCGTTGGGCTTAAAAACGGTTTTCCTCCTGCTGGGCTTGAATCGCCTAAGGAGAGCGGCATCAGTGGTGCACCGACATCAATCGATTGCGAGCGCCAGCTCGCTTGCTTACCATCATTTGGCTGACGGATATAAGCGAGTCCCGCTAAGATGGTTTCGTCTGGATTATCATCGGCAGTTATGCTGTCCACGCTATTGTGGGCATCAATGGCAAAGCCGGGTAGGTAGGCATTCCATAGCTGCTGGGCGGTGGCTCTAAAAAGCGGTTTAATATGATCATCAAAGGCGGGTTTACAATCAGGGTTAAATTGTCCATCGCTAAATACCGTGGGCTCTAAATTGAGTTCACGTAAGAAGACGTCATACGCTTCGTCGAAAAGTGATACTACATTCAGGGTTTGCGGGGCATAGCTTGGATCTGTCACCACCACCCATCCGCCAAAGGCCGATTCTGTAGTGCCATCGTCAAATACCAAAGTGGCATCGACTGGGCCGTCAGAGGTGTCGTCAAACCATTGGTCGTTGTTTACCGGGTTATTGAGTGGCGGAATATTGCTAGCATCGAGTTGCCACGCATTACTCCGTCCATAGCCGCCAGCTACAATAAGGCGGCCGTCGCTGTCGGTTTCCATTTCGCCTAAACTTTCGATGCGCCCTTGAGGAGTAATTAGCTTGACTAGTTTCTGGGATTCCTCGGATAGATCGGATTTGTCGGGAAGCTCGAAGTGCATATAGGGAAACGACTGTGGATAATGCGGCAATGGCACTATTTCACCTTTTTGTTCAATGCTTGCGTGCTGTTCTGCGGTGAATTCTGCCTTGCTACACGGCCCCTTTATTGCTCGGGGGCCAGCATCAATAATGAGTTTTTTCAGTCGGCCAGTATTGTAAGGATCGAGTCCTTCACGGAGGTTTCTTAAGGTGGGGGTTTTACCGTTGTCGTACGCTACCGCGCCATGATCATCGTCATTGGCAAACCAGCTGCATTTCTTGTTGGCTAGATGCACACTCCAAACAATATCGACCACTTTCTTACCGTTAATCACGCTACCTATTTTTATCTCTTCGCCATTTTGGGCTGGGTACTGGTTAACATCTTTGGAGGGGTAAGCAAAAATACGAAAGCGCGCCGCCTGACGTTTAAATGCGCCGCAGTTGTCGCGAAACTCAGAGCTGTTGATAATGCTGTCTTCAGTGCCGGGGCGAATTGGCAAGCCGCCTGTCGTCGTATCGCCAGGTTTACCGGGCTGTGGCATCGCTGCAATAGATTCTGGCGCGAGGTAATACTCATTACTGTTACCTACACGGGCAATACCAATGGCAGGGTGAATTTTAAAAATTGACTGAGTCATGGTTATTGCTCCTGTTGATTTGATTGACTAGAGAAGGTCGGTGGCACACCGTTTTCCCAGCATGCGGCAATAGCGGCACCGACTTTGTACATAGTGGTACCAAATTCGGCTCCAGCACTTTGCTGTACTTGTTCGACCGTTATGCCGTTCTCTTTAGCCAACTGCTGTTGGTAGATGGGGTTAAATACGATGTTCATTAGCTGCAGGAAGTGGCCAAAATGGCTAATGAGGATTTGTTGGTTTTTACGCCCGCGCGGGCTGCCGAATGTCAGTGGAAAAGTCACTGGTAATGCTTGCTTACGTAAATAGGTAAACTTTTGAAAGTGATCCCAGTAGGGTTGAATATCATCGACTTGGTTTTGATATTCTGGCGCTAACAGCTTCTGTTGATAGTCTTCGTAGCGCTGATTAATGGGTTTATCGGCGTCGCAGCAATCATGGGGCCAATCTGCCCCTTCGCCTTGTTCGACAATCAAATCAATTAGTCCGTTGACTTGTACTAGCCCTTTGCCACCACTGTTGGTGACGGTGAGCGATATTACGTCTGGATAGGTAGAGGTAAAGTGGGCGACTTGGTTGTTGTCGGCGATGATACATTCACTGAGCATGGCGGCCCCTTCGCGGATTGCTTGATAGACTTCGCCTATCGAGCTGTACTCTGCTGCATTTGGACCTGACGGCGTGGTACTCGATTCACCAGGGCATTCAATAATGCACATAGTGTTAATACGCAGTGCATCCATCGGCCCAATTTCAGTGCTGTATGGGGTATATACATCGGTAGGTCGATTAGGGTTATTCTTAAAATCCAAGTGGGGGACTTTACCACCATAGTGCGGTGATCGAATCAGTAGATCACAGCCATAGGCGTTGGCAATATTGGCCGCACATTGCATGTGCAGCATCTCTTGATTGACGACTGAACGGACTATACGCCTTGCTTCAGATGCTTGGTCGATGACCGAGTACATTGCCGACATGTAATACGGAATGGTATAGAGTTCAACGTCGACAGCCCATTGTAGATGTTCTCTTAGGGCCTCAATAGTCCATGGGTTTTGGCTGGTTATCTTGTTGGGATGCACCATAGTTCGGCTTTTGAGTAGATCTTGCTGCGATCTCATCCCGAGAAATTGAGTAATACTCATAACGTTAGTCCTTTTTCGTTCGCGACATATTCTGCCGTTGTGACACCATAGGGAGTGGGGCATTTTTGACTGCCGATGAGTTGTAAAAATGGTGGCTGTTCAGTAATGCTTAACATTGAAAATGTATCAGTAGCGGATTGGATTGCCACCGGATTAGAGAGGGGGACTTCTGCCGCCGCCGCATAGGCGCTGGCCATTGCGGTGGCGGCGGAAATAAAGATGACAATTTGTTTTTTTAAATAGCCTTTTTTGATTGGGCTGCGTTGTGTTCTCTTAAAGTACATGACGATATGCTCCATATTGTGTCAGTTGACATCCGGTGTTAACTGGATTGCTTTTTACTCGGTTTACTATTTTTTAATGGTTTAGTTTTAATGATTTAGTGTCGTTAAATTTGGTTAAAAATACCCATCTCTATAAAATACCTGCGCCACATTAACCACAGTTCTTCAATCGTCTGAGCTGTGCCTATTTGCTGTTGAATCAGTTGATCTTTACTGGCTTTGATTGACTGGGTTTGTTGCAGTTGCTTGAGAAAACAATACTGAGTAGCGTTTAAATCAATAATCCCGAGTCGATAGTTTCTTCTAAAGACGGCAGCAAAACTGGGTTCTGGTAATGGCAGCGGCGGTTGTTGGTTGTCGTTACTGCTGCGGTAGTAGTTGCAGATGGGGTAACTTAGCTTAAACACTTGCAGCACTGGGACTAACTGCAGCTGTTGATCCTGGGTCTGTTCGTCTGCTTGGTTTTGCTGCGGATCGGCAGGGTAGCCAGTGGCTTTGGCATCAAATAGATGATTGAGTGCAATTTCGAACTTTGCTAGCTCAATCATAAAGTCTGGCCAATCTTCTTTTATCTCCAGCTCTGCATCTGGTCTAGTCTGCTGCAGAAAATGGGGCAAGTTATCCCCGAGATTATTGAGGGTGTAACTGTTCGAAGGCGATGTCTGTAAATACTGAGTCGCGAACAATGCGAACAGTTCGTCACCGAGTGCATATTTGAGTGTGGGGAATTGACTGGCCATACACTGCTGTAGCCTAAGAATGTAGCTGCGTTGGTAGATCCCAACATGCGCTTGCGCCGACAGTTTGTGTGAAGAGACGATCTCATTACTGATGAATGCATTTAACGCTGGCTGCATTGGCTGCGTCAGTGCATCCAGCATACTTTGCTGTATTTGGGGCAAGTTTTGCGGCGTTAAACTGCTCATTTAACACCTTGAGTTGCGGCTAAATGAGGCTTTGAAATCATAAAGTCAATGGGGTTTGAAACAGCAGCAGTGCTAATTTCGGTCTCATTGATATGGGGTTCGGTAATGATGTTTGAGATGTTGCTCATATACTGTTTAGCTTTGAGTAACTCTTGATGATAGGCAGAGAACGTGGGGATATTGCCATCCCACTCTAAGCAGGTGGCACAGCCTTGGGTGCGTTGCCAAGCCAAATTAAACAGTTGCCACACAGCATTTGTTACCGGGCTGTCGTGCGTGTCTATGATGTAGTCACCGCAGTGCTGGTGGCCTGCGAGGTGCATCTGCACTATTGATTGATGCGGTAGGCCTTCGATGTACTCAATAGGGTCGAAATCATTATTGAAAGCTGACACAAATACATTGTTGACGTCGAGTAACATACCGCAACCCGTTTGAGCGGTGAGCGCGCTAAAGAACTCCCACTCTGGTATGTGCGATTGGGTGTAACTTAAGTAGGTACTGGGGTTTTCTAGCACGATAGGCCGTTGTAAAAACGATTGCACTTGATCAACACGCTGACATACGTGACGAAGTGCTTCTGCGGTCAGTGGCAGGGGCAACAAATCGTGGCTATTGAGGCTTAAGGCGCCAGTCCAACATAGATGGTCACTCACCCAAGCGGGTTGCACTTCATCAATGAGTTGCTTTAACCGTTTAAGGTAGGTGAAATCTAGCTCGTCAGTACTGCCAATAGACAAAGATACACCATGCATTACTATGGGGTAATCTGCTGCTATCTGTCTGAGAACGTGGCGCGGACGTCCACCTGAATCCATAAAGTTTTCTGAGATAATTTCAAACCAATCGACCTTGGGTTTATTATCTAAAATCTCATTAAAATGCTGGCTTCGAAGGCCAAGGCCCAAGCCCAAATTTGGGCTTGCCTCGGTTTGACGATGAAAGTTAGGCATCATTACCTCTGATTAATCGTCGTTGAGTTTGTTGTTAGTGTCGCTGCACTCAGATTCAGCAAGTGTTTTAGAGCGTGATTCAATGCTACGTTCAACCAGTTCTTGAGTGTTCTGGGCTGGGTTATTAAACCCAAAGGAGCAGGATTTATCACCTGAATTGCCGCAAGAGTCATATTCACCAAATGACTCTAGCCATGCTTGAGGCGGACCCGCGGGGAAAGGCGCTTGGCCTACATTACGACGAGATTTGTCCATGCGTTGTTGAAACAGTTCTCTAGCAAGTAACCAAACACTGTTGTTTTTATTCGCGCCGAGGGTACTGAAACGTTCTGCTTGAATGGGGGTGGCGCAACTTCCTTGCCATGAGCAGTCATTAGCGCCAGGTTTACACTGTTCTGCTGCATCACCAAATAAGCCACAGCCACCTTGCCCAGCACAGTTATTAAGCGTGTGGCATACATGAGTTTCTGTTGCGCAGTAGCCAGTGCCAGCGCAGGTATTGGTACCAAATCTGTCATGTCCACGGCAGGCATTTAACCCCATACAAGCATGTAACTCCAATGGTGTTGCCGTATTGGGCATATTTTTGTTTATAGGCTGACTACCGCAACCATGACTTTGGATCTTATCGTTTAACTTAGACATTTCGTTATCCTCAATAGGGTTGGGTTAAGCCATTAATGGGGTATTTGATGGCTCAAGAAAGCCTTCTAAGGAGACATTGGGTAGGTCGAGAATACGCTGCTCAATGTAAGCTATCTTGTGAGTGCCCCCGACAGCTTGATTAAACAGTTCGATGATCTGTGACTTAGGACTAGAGGCATTGCTAAATCGATATTCTTCAAAGGTGGCGGTGGCAGTGTATTGCTGACCATCGGCGGCTATATACTTAAAGCCTGTCATTTCGCCGCAGAGCGAACTTAAGATCCAAAGCATGCTCTTATGGATCCCAAACATAAATATTTCGAACTGAGTGTGCTCGTCTGCGCGGTAACAGGCCTGCGACATAATGAACAGATAGCTGTACATTGCATTGGTGAGGTTCGATACGGCTTGGATCGTGGCGGGGTAGTCTGGTGTTTCGGCGTTATCGGCAAAGTTGTAGACAAAATATTGCTCAACGTCCATCTCATCGCCAAATATGTTTTTAAACTCGGCGTTGATATTGATCAGCTCTTGTTGAAGTTGGTCAAATTTATAGTAGTGGGCGAGCTCATGTTCGGAATTATCATCATATCCGGTGCCAGCCCCTTCCCCTTGTTCCACAATGATCGCCAGCGCTGCTAGTGCACTGGCTTGGTCAACAACATGGATTAACCCCCCTGCATCGGCGGCATTTTCGTATACGGGGTTATGTTGTTTGTCGTAATAGATGGTGTCGATATTATTCTGTGCGTAGTAGCCACGGTTGGGAATAAGCTGCGGCCGTTCTGAGTCATAATCTCCCTCATGGCAATAATACTCTTTGATACAGTCTTCAATGCCTTGATAGAAGAGCCCAATGGTGAGGTAAGGGATCGCTGTAACCTGCTTTAAATTCTTGTCGAAAGGTTTGGGGCTTTCAATCTTTTTGAAGGTTTCCAACTGCTCAGTGCTTAATTTCGCTCGATTGATAGGAAACTCTGGCTCGTGACCAGGAAGATAAGCAGGCCATTCACTTGGCGCTTGTCCCACCAGAACGGGGTTACCGAAAAGAGATTGTTTCACATTGGCAGAGAGCGACATATGCAGCATCTCCTCCACAACAACACTCATGATATTTGCGCCAGCTTTATTGGCAAAAACCATAATCTTGGCGGAAAGTTCCAGTGCTTGCTCCTGTGCTTTTTGTTGACAGGTTCCTTTTTCAATCAACAGCTTAGTGAATTCTTTTTCTAAATAGTCTTGTTTTGGCGTTCGATTGATAGAGTAGTAGGTTGATAAGTAGGCCGGAATGGTGGCGATTTCGATACCGATTGCTTGTTGCAGGGCTTCTTCCAAATTACCTTTAGTGATTTGAGTGATACCATCACCCATAATTGTTTGTGCCATTGTTAATTCCTTTTATACATTGCTAATTAAATTCATCTTAAAAAGTGTTTAGGCTTCTGCTGTTATTTTGGCTATGTCGAATGTTTGATCCGCTAGCGAGATAGAAGTCATTAACTAAAACTTAGGACATATTTGGCTTAGCAACCTTTCGATAATCTTCTATTAAAATATTTTGATTATTAATCAGTTGGCTACATCGTGCTTGAGTTGAGTCTTACGTTATTACTTAATGCAATTGGTATTGGTGTTCTGACGCGGCATGTGGGGGCAAGGGATGTAGCGCATGTATTTTAATGCGCTACACGTTGGGGGTTAACCAATGGCTGGCGTGTGACCGCTGTGGGTTCTTTGTAAGTTTTTTAACAGCATATAGATTGACGTTGTTGCTAACACAAAGCCTAAATACAGTATTAAAGAGTGGGCTGAACGGCTACTGTGCTCGGCGACGATAGGACCGAATACTGATCCAACACTATAACTGAGTAGCATTAACTCGGTTGCAGCGACAATTTTTTCAACCTCTAAAGCATCGCAAGCTAGCGTGATTGCAATGGGGTAAAGCGCAAAGCAACTGGCACCTAAAACAAAGTAACTGATGCTGACTAGTGCAATCGAATTCCCCTCTAACACACCGACAATGCCTGCCGTTCCCAGTAAACAAAACTGTGCCATTAACAGGCTTTTACTGACTCTGATGGATAGATAACTCACCAGAGGTTGAATAAGCATGCCGCCCAGAATGATCAGCGCCATTAAAAATGCGGTTTTTTCAGTACTGCCAAGTTGGGTATTGATGTAGGTCGGCATCAAGCCATAAATAGGCCCAAGTAGCATACCTGAGACCAAGCAACCAATAATGGCTGGTGTGCTGATCTTTCTTGCTTGTCGAAGGCTAATTTTTTGGTGTTCAATAACCGCTGGCTGACCTATTTTAATCAATAATGGTGGCAAAATAGCAATGAACAATAAACCGATAACACATATAAAAGGCGTTAATCCGCTGATACCAACAGGCCCGATGGCAAGTTGCCCTAATGCGCTACCGCCATAAAGGGATGTCATATATAAGCCTAAGCGCTTCGCTCTTTGTTTGGCGCTATCAGCCATCAACAACCAAGACTCTACGACCACGAACACACCAGCCACCGCAATACCAGCGATAAAACGTGCTGCTAGCCAAACCCAAGCGGTTGGAAAAATTAGCATGAGTACTATGGTGAGAATTAGCAGTGATAGAAACATCACTAATGCGATACGGTGACTTGTTCTGCTAATGACTGACTGAATACAGGTGGTGCCGACTAAGATCCCTAAATAGAAAATACTTGCAAGCCAAGCAATGAGTGATGTGTCTATTTCGAACGACGTTAAAGACAAAGGGATAAGGCTCATGAGAAAGCCTGATGCAATAGCAAAAAAAGCCAGACCTGTCACCGGAGTGAACGTGCTATTTTCTGATGTTTTAAAGGCAGATTTATCCACCTTGTACTCCTTAAGGTTATGCTTTTGCATGTTTGAATGCAAATTTGAGTCAGCGGATTTTATGCCTTTTCTGGGTAAAGTAAAGTTTATTTTTTAAACGCTGAAACAAGGCAGGTTATTGACTGGAGTTTTAACTAGTATCTAATTGTATTTAAATAATATTAAACTAAATTTACTCTAAGGTTCGTGATGAGGTTGGTCGTTATTTTATATGAGATTTTTGGGTGGTTTTAAAAGCAGGAACTCGTTGTGTGACTAGCCAAGTAAGCTTTTTCTTTACAGCGGTTAGAGGCTAGATTGTATTGTAATAGTAAAAATGACGAGTTTAATGTCGTCACTTTTACTGTATTCAGCATGTTTCTGTTGACTAGCTTAAGGTTAACGCAACCATTTTTAAGGGATGATTACCATCAAAAGAAGGGAAGTCTTCATGGCAATCGAGCCATGCATGGTGGGTCACCTGACGCCCTTGTTTTTCAACGCAGCGCACTAAACTGTCAAACCAAGCTTGGCGGTCAACTTTAGCGACATTGTTACAGCACACTATGGTGCCACCGGGCTTAGTGGTTAGCATTGCCGGCTTAAACAAGCTCTGGTAATCATTAATGAGATCGACAATGCCAAAGGCGCTTTTGGCGTATCTTGGTGGGTCTAAAAAGACCAAATCAAATTGAGTGGCTGCCAGTTTGGGATAGGCGGGTAGTTTTTGATTCCTGCGTCCGCCGACTTTCAAACCTGCCAGCTGTCTTAAGGCAGGAAATGCATCACTTTGAATAAACTCACAGACATTTTCAACGTGGTTGAGTTGCGCATTCCTTTTGCCCGCAGCCAATGCGAATGAGGAAAAATCGATATTAACAACCCGTGTTGCGCCGCCAACGGCGGCAGCGGTGCCAATACCGCAAGTATAAGAAAATAGATTGAGTACCGTACGATCCTGACTGTGTGATTTTACATATTCACGGCCAATGCGCATGTCCAAAAACAGCAGTGGATCTTGGCCTTCATGGCGCAATTTACTGCTGAACAACATACCATTTTCCTGCATTTGCTGTTCACTTGTCGCGAAAACTTCATTGTCATCACTTAAGCTATTCAGTACGCGGGAATTCTTGTTGGAGCGGTCATTATAAATGACCGGTAACATTGACTCTTGGGTCAGCTGAACTGTTATTTGGCTAAGCTCATCTTCAGTCAATGCTTGGTGAAAACTTTGGATCAGCCATGCATTGCCATAGCGATCAATATTGAGGCCATTGATGCCCTCTACCGTACCGTGAAATATTCGATAGCAATCGGTTTCGTTTTGCTTTGCATTCGCTAAAAATTGAGTTCGTTTGCTAATGGCAACACTCAAAGCTTGTGATACTGACTGGGGAGTAGGGTTCGATGGACTTATCGACATAAATACAGGGCTCATTTGAAATAAAGGCAGATGGGACGCCGCTAATAATAGCAAAGTTAGCGCAATAAATATCGTTACCGAAAGCCGAGTGGTGTTTTAGTGGCTTTATTAAGTGTGAGTGGTATTTGTTAATATGGATTGCTACGCTTGAGGCGTGAGACCTGACCAACAGAGGTGTTGATGAAAATTGTGTTAGTACATGGCATTTTTAATACCGGGTATGTGATGCGCTGGATGCAGCAACAATTTACGCTTGCAGGCCATGAGTGCTTTTCACCCACGATTGCTCCGTTTGATGGACGTTTGGGTATTGAGCACGCTGCAGCCAACTTAAAGCGGCAGATTGAGCAAGAGTTTGGCCTTGCGGAAGAGATTGTTGTCATCGGTTTTAGTATGGGCGGCATCGTGGCACGTTATTATTTACAGCTTTTGGGGGGAGCTGCAAGGGTAAGGCAGTTTTTTAGCTTATCGGTGCCTCATGCGGGCAGTATCTGGGCCTATTTGCCATACCCATCAAAGGGCGTTAAACAATTACGCCCTAAAAGCGAGCTGTTAAATGAGCTGCGCGCAACAGAACATATCCTTGAAAATGTTGAACTTTACTCTTACAGAACCCCTATCGATTTTACTATTGTGCCTAATTCGAGCTCCATATGGCCAGCGGCTGAGAATAAGTCATTTTGGATAGTACTGCATTTGACGGTGATATTTAGCCACAAAATTGTGGCAGAGATAAACCGCAATCTCGCATCGCAAGGGGCTGATAGGGATTAAAGCGAGTGTTGCTGATTGAGAGTTGCGACGGCATCGTTACTTAAGCTGTCTACTTTATCGGTTTTCAGATCCTTGTAGGTTCGTTCAAATGCATCCAGTCGCGCTTGTTTTTGCAGTTGATCAAATTCAAACGATTTTTTATGTAATTGTTGGATTAGCCGTTGATTATCTTGAACTAATTGTGCCTGTTGATAGACACGTTTGAGGTCAGTTTCAACGACTAATTTAAATCGAGTCAGCAATTGTTTGGTGGGGTTATCGAACTGCATCGGTTGCGAGTCAAGCATACAGATGGTGCCAAAGACATCACCATTGGGCCAACTCAGTGGTAATCCTAGATAGGCTATCATCCCCAGTTTTATATCGGGATTATTCGACCAATGAGGGTCTTGGGTGGCATCGTTAACCGTGAGCAGTTTCTTTCCGGTGATCACTGATTCACAATATAATCCCATGCCCAAGCGTTCGCGTTCTTTAGCTCTGTATGGGTTGTGGGGAGTATTGCTGCTAATAAAAACTTCAATCTCTTTAGGGTAGGTTCGCATGATGAGAGTTGCAGGAATTTGAGATATTTCAGATATTAAGTTAACCATCTCTTGCCAGCTTTGGCTTATGTCTTGGTGGATGTCGATATTCTGAGTGTCGAGAGTAACCATATCTATCTTCCTTTTTAAAGCCTCACTTGCTAACAGTAAGGCAATTTCATGCAGTCCTCATACTATTTAAGTTGGTTTCTACCTAAAATCAACTTGGTAAACTAAAAAGATGAACTAAAAAAATGAAAAATGAGGTTTCAGGAAAATAATCATTATTTGCTGTTTCGAATAAGGTTGATAAACAAAGGGCTGGCGATTAATACCTGACGTTGAAGTTCAAATGAGACATAGCTGCGGCGTTTGCCTTGGTATTTAGCACCTTGCAAACGTTCGCTTAATATCTCACCTGTATTAACGACAACACCGCCGAGAAAATCCATTAGTTTGATGCCTATATCAGACCGCGCTTTGTAGCCAAACGAAGTGTTTACTGGGTTCTCGACTAAGGTAAAGAGCAGTTGCGCGACGAAGTCCTCGGACACATGGGCACCGCCTAAATAGGTGCTTAACATGTATAGGCAACCAGGTTGCTCTGCAGCAATTAAATGTGCCGGAGTTAGCTCATTGTCATTAAGCTTGCCGTGCAGTAATTGCTCAAATGTTTCTTCGGTAACTTTAACCATAAATATATGGCCGGCGAGCAAGCCGTTGACTTGGTAAAACGACACTTCCGTTGAATCTACCGCCGCTAATGACTTGATAAAGGACTGACTCCATTTTTCCCGTCCACGGCTAAGGTTGGTGTGATAATTGGCTATCCAGTTATACATTTGCGGTGCTTCATCAGCCTGTTTGCAGAGTTTGTCGAAGCTAACATTGTCTGCAGATATATAGGGGTGAGCCCCCATAACATGGTTGTAGTTTAACTGTTGCTCCATCATTTTATTGAATGCATCAAGTGACGGCAGTTGTTTTAATTCAAAGCTGGGATCGCATAAAAGCGTGTGTGGTTTATCACCAAAATACTCCATTAGCGCGACTTGCCTGCGCAGGTTCGGGCTGACTTTGCCACGTTCCCAGCGACTAATGGCTAGTGAGTCGACGTCTGCAAACAGGTCATTGTTGCTAATCAGTGCTGATGCTAACGCTTCTTGAGATAACTGTGCTTGAGCACGTCGCTGAGAGATGTAATCAGCAATCCCGGCAAAATTATCTGACTTCATAACGTTTCCCCATATTCTTAATTAAATCGTAGCAGCGATATCCACCTAGGCATCGGATTATTATTTTTTCGTCGCCATGCCCTAATACTGCAACTGCATTGTTGGTTTAATAGTGACCAATGCATTACCGCGTAACCTTAAGTTAGCAGTTATTACTGATTAGGGTTAATTGCAACATACATGTTCATTTGAGGAAATACACTATGCCTAGCAATATCATATCTACCGATTTAGCTTCTTTAAATGCAGACCCTAGCAATACTCGAACGGTAAATAAGTTTGCTAAAGTGGCGCTGACGACCTTGTGTCTAATGGCACTAACCGCTTGTGCAAGCGGTGATGGTATGGGTGAAGATGGTCGCGATAGTAACCGCGGTATGAAAACCGGTGCCGCAGGTGGTGCCATTCTAGGCTTGGCGATGGGCGCAGTAGCGGGTGATGCAGGCATGGCCTTAAAAGGTGCAGCTATCGGCGCTGCAGCGGGTGGTGTGGCGGGAGCGGGCGCTGATTATGCCAATGATAGAGAAGATTACCGTAATGAAAATGCAACTAAGAGCATTAACATTAACGGTTTGCCTGGAACTCAAGTTGGAGTGGCTAGTCAGGCCCCGGCAACACCACAAAATTGGGACCGTTTAGATACTTTTAGCGGCCAATGGCAAGTTAATATCTGGGCCTTAGATAGCCAAGGAAAAAGAGTTGAAGCCACGGGGGTTGCACAAGGGGGGTTAAGTAAAACAACCGCCGCTACCTTGTCAGTTGAAAATCTGGCGGTATCTGGCGTTAAGCAAGATTTAACCGGGCAAGTTGAACTGTCTTACTCGCCTGAGCTGGGTTATCAACTACAAACTGACTTTAACGGTAATAAGAAGCTGAATTTTTCGGGTGAGTATCAACCACAGTTGCAACGTTATAACTACTATCCTGTTGGTGTGAATGGGCAAACTTACTCAGGTAATGAACGTAGTCAGATGCGTATTGAACTGAGATTTGCGGGTAAAGATGTATTTTTAGTCGACAGCTACGCAGTGGTGGATGGGCAAGAGGTACAAATACAGTCTTACCGTTTCACCCGTCAAGGATAAGTTTCAATACCTATTTAAGCTATAGCGCTAATGGCAGTGAGTTAGCGCTATAGTTTAGCTTAACACTGAGCATTACAATGTTAATTGTGGAAAGGTTAATTGTGCGCTGCAGCCTGTGGGTTGCATATTGGATAAGCTGAACTGCCAGTGGTAGCGTTGACACAGGCTATCGACAATCAACAAGCCAAGTCCGTGACCATGTTCATTTTCTTGTTCTGATTCGGTAAGCCCACGACCTTTGTCGGTGATGACTATCTCATGACGATTGATTGATATTGTGATCTCTCCAGAGTTACTTGCATTAATGGCATTGCTGATGACATTAGTCAGTAACATGCGCAGTACTGCGGGGGGCGGTTTTATGACTGGAGCTTGCTCAAAGTTAATGCTGATATTAATACTCTTACTATTAGCCAGCCCTTGTAGCGGTTGAATTATTTGTTGCACTTCGGCTAAAGATAGAGATCTTGGCGGATTGCTTCCGGTTGCTCTTTCTTGTTTAACTAAATTTAGTAGGGCATCAATAGTGTGCTGCATATCAAGGGCTGCACGTTGGATACGGCCTCGTTGACGTGCTTGAAACTCGAGAGCGTTGTTTTGCTCTTGCAGTTTTGCAGCGCCGCTGATCACGGTCAATGGTGTTCTCAGTTCATGGCTGGCATAACGAGCAAAGGCTTGCTCCTGCTTCATCATCATCTCATTTTGTTGTCGATAATGGTTCAGGCTATCGGCAAGCTCACGAAATTCAGCCGCCGATTGGTCTGAAACACTAAAGGTTTTGTTGGACTCTGTTGATTTTAATTGCCGACTTAACTGCTCTACGGGCTTAACTAGGCGGCGGCTCAGCTTATGGATAGCAAAGCCAAACAAGCCAAAGAGTACGCCGATAAAACAAAGCACAAACAGATTAATAGCGGTCCATTCAGTGTCACTCAATTCAACATTTTCGGTTGGCATAATCAGAAACAAAGATTTCAGTTGGCCATCGAGTAAAAATTCTCCTCTATAGAGAAAAATCTCTTCTTGGCTATGTGCTCCCTCTGCGCTTAAAGGCGACAACGCGACTAACTCATGCAAAAATCCAACCTGATTATTGTTATAGACCTCACCATTAAATCCGATAGGAAAATCGCCTAACTCACCATATTTCTCTGGAATTAATTCTAGAGAGTAAAAAGCTTGCACGTGCATACCGATATCTAAGGGTTGTTTGGCCCCTTGCTGGAATAAGCTAATGGCGTAGGGGGCACTCGTTTCAAGTTCGTGTTGATTAACTTCATCTTCAATCCATTGCATCAGTCCAAGCATCGATAGGTAAATTGTCAGACCGATCATTATTGCAATAGCACTGAAATACCACATCAACTTATGCGGTAGGCTTGAGGCTGAAGAGACCTTATTAAGCAGCTTGTTTAGCAAAGTTCCTCTCCAAGCTGCAGTCTAAAGCCTATTTTTGGTACTGTGGCTAGCATGGGCTGTTTAAAAGGTTTGTCGAGTTGATTACGCAGCTGGTACATATGGCTGCGTAAAATATCATTGCTGGGTGGCGATTGTCCCCAGATCTCTTCAATTATCATCTCTCGTTTAACCACATTTGGCGCATGTTTCATCAGCAGTAACAATATTTGATAGGTCGTTGGTGTGAGTGCTAACCGCATCTGTTGACGATAAGCTTGGTGCTTAGCAATATTAAGTTCGACATCGCCGAATGTGAGACTGCCTTGTGCTACTTGGCCACGGTGACGTTTTATTAGTGCTTTGACACGGGCATCGACCACGTCGAGATCGAAAGGTTTACCAAGATAGTCATCAGCACCACAGTCAAAACCACTCAGTAGATCCGCTTTGTTATCCAGTGCCGTTAACATCAGAATGGGGGTGGTACAACCAAGCGACCGCAATGCTTTACATAGGCTTAGGCCATCGAGTTTGGGCAGCATTAAATCTAATAAGATGGCATCAAAGTCAAATGCTTGCGCGAGTGACAAGCCTAGCTCGCCATTATCTGCGAAATCAAGTTCAGCGCCTTGAGCCTCAAAGTAGTCTCCAAGAATGCCCGCAACGTCTATGTTGTCTTCAATAATGAGTAGTTTTAGTGTCATCGTTAAGCGATTAATCAGTCAGTTAGTTGTACCCACTTTAGCACTATTTTTGTCGAAAAAATGTCAATGACATTTTCTTCACCTCAATAGCTGCATGCTACTGGGAAAATATATCGAGTAGGATGTTTCATGCCATATTCCCATGCGAACCCAAGTGCTCACAACGCTGAAATATGTTTGTCAGTCATTGTGCCACTGTTTAATGAATCACAAATGATAGCGCCATTAATTTCGCGGCTAACGGCAGTATTATCTGAGCTTGATGAAAGCTCTGAAATTGTTTTTGTTGATGACGGTAGTAGTGATGACTCTTGGCTGCAGGTCAGCCAATTACCTTTGGCCGACAATGAATATCAATGCATCAAATTGAGCCGTAATTTTGGTAAAGAGGCTGCAATGTCGGCGGGTATTGAGCATGCCAGAGGCTTGGCGGTCATTATGCTTGATGCCGACTTACAAGATCCTCCAGAGCAAATCCCATTAATGCTGGCGCAGTGGCGTGCCGGATACGAAATCGTCAATATGAAACGACGAAAGCGCCTAGGTGAAACCTGGTTTAAGCGTTTTTCTGCGGCTTGCTTTTATCGATTGATGAATTGGCTTTCTGATTCGCCGGTGCCGGAAAATGTCGGTGACTTTCGTTTAATGAGCCGTCAGGTTGTCGACAGTATTAAAGCATTGCCTGAGCGTAATCGATTTATGAAAGGTTTGTTTAGTTGGCCTGGTTTTTCACAAAAAACCTTGGAGTTTGACCGTGATCCTCGCTTTGTGGGCGAAACAAAATGGAATTACAGCAAGCTATTTGGCTTAGCAATGGATGGCATCACCTCTTTCAGTTTTAAACCGTTGCGTATCGCTACCTGGTGTGGCGTGTTTACTGCTTTTAGTGCCTTTGCTTATGGTGGTTGGGTGGTAACTAAAACGCTTGTATATGGTGACACCGTTGCCGGTTACCCCTCAATGATGGTGGTGCAACTTGGCTTGGCGGGTATTCAGCTGTTGGCATTAGGGTTAATTGGCGAGTATCTAGGGCGAGTCTTTGTGGAAGTTAAGCAACGGCCACTTTATTTCATCGAAGAGGTCGCTTATCGGCAGTCAGTTTCACAGCTAAAGCCTAGCCGTCAGCAGCAAGGTGACGAGGTTGCGGTACAAAGCAATATCAGTTACTTGGAGGCTAATTGATGCAAGCTTTGAGTTCTGCGCAAAAAAGCTTGGCTGTGCTGTTGCTGGTGGTATTGACTCGATTATTGCTACTGCCTTGGTATCCGTTAATGGATACCACGGAGGCTCGATATGGTGAAATGGCGCGTTTGATGGTGGAAACCGGTAATTGGATCACGCCGTTATTTGATTACGATGTGCCGTTTTGGGGAAAACCCCCACTGCATACTTGGATGAGTGCAGTGTCTATTTTGGGCTTTGGTGTCTCTGAGTTTGCAGTGCGTTTCCCGCATTGGATTGCTGCCATGCTCACCTTAGGTGTGGTGGCACTTTTTGCTAAAAGGCTACGTTTACCAGTATTGCCAATACTCATTATTTTAGCCTCAACAGTGGTGTTTATTGTTAGCGCGGGTGCTGTGATGACCGACATGGCATTGACCTTAGGTTTGACGATGGCAATGGTGGGGTTTTATCTGTGTTGGCAAGGTGAAGTTCGCTGGGGCTACTTTGGCTTTGTGGGTCTTGCGATTGGCTTACTGGCGAAAGGCCCTGTTGCCTTGGTTATTTTCGGCATTGGCACTGGATTATGGCTACTGTGGCAGTATGGATTGATTCGACCGTGGCTCCTTTTATGGCGGCGGGTTCCCTTGATTAAAGGAACCATATTAATGCTACTGATTGCCCTACCTTGGTATGTTATTGCTGAAAATACCACGCCGGGATTTTTAAGTTATTTCATCGTCGGTGAGCATTGGTCAAGATTTGTTGATAGTGGTTGGCAGGGGGATCTGTACGGCACTGCACACGATCAAACTCGCGGTACCATTTGGCTGTATTTTATTGTCGCGGCCTTGCCTTGGTCTTTGTTTTTACCGCAAGCGCTTTATAAAGTGATTATCGAAGCGCCAAAGAGAAGTGATGAAGATAAAGCGTTACAGGGCGCAGGTTTCGCGAGTTACCTTGTTTGCTGGATGATAGCGCCTATGGTGTTATTTACCTTTGCAGGTAACATATTACCGGCTTATGTGTTGCCTGGGATCCCAGCATTGGCGATATTGATCGCTTTTGCTTGGCGCCATACACAAGTGCCGATGTTGCATCGAATCGCACTGGCTATTACTGCGTTATTGATCATCGCAGTGGGTGTTATTCATTTTGACGCAGGAAAGAATAAAAGTGAACGTTGGTTATTGCAGCAACGACAAGTGGACCTTGCTACTTATTACTGGGGCAAAATACCATTTTCTGCACGCTTTTATACTGCAGGCAAGGCTGAAAAAATCACCTCGTTAACCGATGTAAATCAGAATGGAAATCCATTTTATCTCTTTGTGCAACACTCCAAAGCCGATGATAGTCGTTTTGTAAATTGTGATGAGATTGCCAGAAATAAAGATAGAGGCTTACTGCTTTGTCGTCCCAGCCGATAGGTTTACTGAGTCAGTACTGGCGTAAGTACCAACAAGAAGGGCGCTTCTTGTTGGTCGGTGCTAACGTATTTGTTGCTGATGCGGTGTTATTTTACCTGTTATTTGAAACGTTTGGTTTACCCCTGATATGGGCGAGAGTCGGGGCATTTTCCGTCGCGGTAGTGTTGTCGTGGTTTGCTAACCGCTGTTGGACTTTTAGTGATAGGCAACAAGCGGCTAAAAGTCGGCAATTAATAATGTCTGTTTTAGTCTCGAGCATGGCGGCGGTCGCTAATCTGTCTGTTTTTTATTTGATATCACTGTGGCTTGGTCAATCGCTGCTAGATACCGCATTAGCCTTTAGTGTGGGTGTATTAACAGGTTTAGTACTCAATTGGTTTGGCGCCAACTTTTGGACTTTTAGATCGCTAAATATCGATTAATGCCGTTTATTGAGGGTGATATGTTACAAACTGTTAAATTTGCTTTTACTCTTAGCCTAAAACCGATAGCTTGAATCATTGTACTTTTGTTATCGCTAATGGAGTAAATCAAACATGGAATCGGTTTTAAAAGGCTTGGGTATTGGATTAGTGGTATTAGGGGGCCTTGTCGCTCAGCCTGCTGAAGCAAAGTCAGCGTCTAAATTGACGCTGACAGAAACGACATTGAATGCGCCTTTTAATTTGACGCACCCTATAGTGTCGGCCGATCTGTTACCTGCTGCAGGTAAAGAGTTAGTCGCCTTTGGGATTGATGATTTGAGCCAGCGCTGGATGGCGGTTTATGCGTTAGAAAGCGGTAAGTATAAGCTGGCGACTAAATTCGAATTGCCCCAAGCCCTGCACTCGTTCGATATTACTGAGTATCAAGCAGGTAAACGCCAACAGTTGTACTTTTTATCGCAAGATGAACTGCTACTTTTTCAGCCTCAAAAAGACACCGCCAATGCCGAATTAATCTCATTAGCTGATATCAATTCTTTATCCTTTAAATCCCGCCCAGATTATTTAAGTCGAGGCGAATTTATCGCGGATTTAAATGGCGATAAACAAGACGATATTTTGATCCATGATTTTAATCAGGTACATCTATTTATTGCTGATAACGGTGAATTTAAGCAGCAAGTGTTGCCGATTAAACCGCAGTCTAGATTGTTTGAAGATGGCGCCACATATACCCAGTCCAAACTCTATGCTAGCGATATTAACCTTGATGGTTTAGTCGACATTGTCAAAATTGGAGAAGGAGAGTTAGAGCTTTATCGACAAACAAAAGACAAGATGTTTCACCCCATTACAGAGTTTGTGTCAGTACGCCAACCTATAAGTGGCATTGACTGGTGGAATAAGCGTGATGCCTATGGTGAGCAGCTCGACCAAAGTGAGTTGGTGTATCGCAAAGTGGAAGAGCTTAAGGACATCAACAACGACGGCATTACCGATCTGGTGGTGCGCTATACCAAAAGCTCAGGTGTATTTGATAGATCCAACGACTATGAGGTCTATCTCGGTGAAAACCAAAAGGGCAAGTTGGTGTTCCCGAAGCTGCCTAGCAGTGTTGTTAAAGCAGAGGGCACATTAACGGGGCTACAGTTCGTTGATATTGATAGTGACGATAAAGTCGAAGTGATGGTGGCTGGGTTTGATATCGGCGTATCACAGATTATCGGTGCATTGCTTTCTGGCAGTATAGATCAAGATGTTCATTTGTTTAAAATGGATGAACAAGGACGCTTTGCTGAAGAGTCAAATGTCAGTAAAGAGGTTGAACTCAACTTTAGTTTAAGCTCAGGCCAAAGTGGCAGTCCAGTGGTCAAGTTAGCTGATCTTAATGGCGATGGTTTGAAAGATTTAATGCTATCTGATGACGAAGACACCTTAAGAGTCTATTTCGGTCAAGCTGGTTCACGCTTATTTAGTCGTGATGCAGAAAAGCACGATTTAAAGTTGCCTATTGATGGCGGGATGCTGCAAAGCGACGACCTTAATGGCGACGGTAAAGAGGACATTTTAATCAAATATGGTAAGCAAGATGATAAAGCATTAGCCAACCAATTTAGAGTGTTCTTCGCTAGCTAAATAATTCTTGAGGGGCAGCGAGTTGCTGCTCCTTTACGCTCATTTGGTCTTTTATTATGCCTTCCGTTAACACCTCATCCTTCCGTAAAAGTCATTTATTGTTCAATCTATACAAGTAATAACACTAATTTACAAAGCTATTCAAAGGCTTTCCTTACATTGCAATTGTTGACAGTTCTTGACGTGGATCCTTGGTCATAGGTAATGAGTTTGTCATTAATTAGTTAAGGAAAATAAATGAATTTCACACCTCGGGGTATTACTTGTCTCTTTCTTGCATTGGCTACAGCTGTCGGATGTAGCTCAGATGATGACAGTGATTCAAGCAGTGAAGCTTACATACAGTATTACAATGCGTCACCCAATAGCACGGCAACGGCGCTGGTTTTAGATGGTTATCAATACACAGCGGTGAGCTATGCTGATGCTCAACCTCGTTATGTTTACAATACGGGGAGTTCCGAGATGGAAGTGATTGGCACTGATGAGCTGGGCGATGAGTTATCGCTCTATTCATCGACACTCTCACTTTCAAATGACGATGAACATTTTTTTGTTTTACTCGGTGATTATGGCGCTACTGAATTACTCGATATTCAATATGATCGCAGTGAGATGGATGAATTGAATATGGATGAAAGTGATGACTACAGTAAAATGCAGATGTTAGTGATGCATGCCGCCATGGATGAGCCGACTTATGATGTTTATTTTGGTTTGGATGGCGAGGACTTTAGCGGCGCGAACATGCTTGATTCGCTTAGTTATAAGGATTATTCAAGTGAGTTAATGTTTGATACTGGTGAATATGTACTGTATTTGACTCAGACCGGACAGAGTACGCCAATCTATACTACTGCAACACTGGATTTAACCGCTAATACGGTTTACAAATTTGTTATCCGTAATAGTTTTGGCCCTGGAACACCTAAGCTCACTATTGATGCTGTTGATTCGACGGGTAGCCCAACCCAATATGCCAATATTTATGCCAATGCTGAGTATCGTGTTTTTAACGCGTTAAACAGTGTTGATAATATTGATATAGCGATCGCAAGTAATCAGGAGACTCAATATCTTTATGAATTAGGCAAACATAGTTTAAGCGATTTCAAGACCATAGGTTATAACGATTATGGTGTAACGATTACCAATAAAGATTCGAATGAGGTGTTAGCCAATAACTTGTTAGTGACCTTTAATCAAGATGAGAGTAAATCGATACTGGTTTATGAGGACGAGCTAGGAATGACCAAAGGGATGACGCTAACTCATGATCATCGTCCTCGTGCTTTTACCCATAAAATTGATCTAGCGAACTTAGTTTTCGACTATGAAACGTTAACCATCTACTTTGTTAAATCAACCGAAACCATTGAATCTGCTAAGTATAAAATCACTGATTTTGAGTTCACCGAGTTGGAGTCAATCAGCATAGAGTCTGGAGAGTACGAGATTAATGTCGTCTTTGAAGATGAAAATGAAACGCTCACTTTACTCTACCAATCTGACCCCCTGTTTTTTGATAGTGCAGGCAACTACACCATGGTACTGAATAAAGATGACACACAGCCTTTAGGTTACCGACTGATACTATTTTAGTTGAGCTAAGACATTACAGACCGCGGTTTATTGCGCGACCTGGTATGTTCTACACTACTGTTTCTCTAGGCTTTTGAGAGCGTCGATGTCGACGCCCTTTATGACTTCTTTCTCTAATGCGTGTTGCTGACTAATATTATTGGCTTTCTTTTGTTCCTGTAAGCGCTGTTGTTCAAGCATTATTCTGGTTTGACGCTGCGCTGCTTCCTGTTCAGTTTCGCATTGTCTAAAGCCATCAGACCATCCTTGACCGTATTGTTTATCGCTGTTAAAGCGATTGACGTCTTTTTTGAATTCGTCGAATAAACTCCCCGCCGCTTTATTGCCACTATGACAGCCATCATCAAAGCCATCGGCATAGGGCAGTGGGAAACCTTTTTGGACCATTAAATCATGTTGACTAACACAAGCCGAAAGTGAAAAGACAATGGCGATTGAGCTAAGAGTTATTTTAATTATTGAACTGATTGAATTCAATGTGTGGGATCCCATGAATACAGCCTTTTTAGTAAGCACTGCTAGTGAGTTTAATGTAACCGCAGCCGTTTGAGTGGATTTTTAATGTTACTTAAAGTTAATTAATCATCGAATATGGTTGCTTGCAATGGCATAAGTCGCAGAGGTAAAAGTGAAATTAGCGCGCAATTATTATTGTTATTACGATAACACTATCATTTCATTTGGGGCAAAACGATATACCTTTACCTCTGCTAAACAGGGTTTTATTGAGTAATATGGCTCAGCTCTAAGGTTAACTCTTGAATACGGCTGCGTAGTTGCTCAATCTCTGATCTTAAGGTCAATGTGCGGCTTGTTGACGGTTGTTCGCTTTGACGAACAAGTTGATAAACAGCCTTAGTCGACACGCCATATTGCTTTGCTACGTCAGATAAAAGCCGACCATTACTTTTGACTTCATTGATAATACTGAGGTTGATAGTGTGGTTTACTGCTGTCATTGGACACCTCTTATCTATACGTTAAATTAATCTAATAAAAATGGTCTTATTCGACATCCCACTGGCTGATGCCAATATGCATAATCATATGCGTGAACTCTTGGTACTTTGTTGCAACTTTCTGGATTAATTTCATGGGTGTTCCTATATCGCTTTATACGACTCAATCTAATACTACTTTATAGGTATGCTCATTTTGTGCCAAAACAAACCGCTAGAATAATCACTTACAGATCAAATGCTTGTGGTTTTTGGTTGTTGTGTGTCAGGGTGATATAAGTGGCGTTGGCTACAAATGAGGGCATACTTGCGCGATTTTGGTGCGCAGACTTAGCAATTGTCAGGATTTTATATCGTGTAAGCTGTACGATTTTAGCGCGCTTGATTTTGTAGCCATTGTCTAATAATTGCCTGCTTATATACTGTTAACAAAATAACTCGATATGTTGTCGTCTTCACTTGGGTGAAGACAGTTAGGAGTAATGTTTATGAGTGTTAAGCACGGCGGAATTATCGCAAGCTGTCTGGTTGCAGCAGTGTTCGTTTCAGGTTGTCAGACAACCAATCCATACAGTAATGAATCCCAAAATGGTAAAGCGACTAATGGTGCATTGATCGGTGCACTTGCTGGTGCGGTCATTGGAGTTGCCTCTTCAAGTAAAAGTGATAGAGGTAAAGGTGCTTTAATTGGCGCTGCATCAGGGGCTGCCCTTGGTGGTGGTATTGGTTATTACATGGATGTGCAGGAAGCTGAATTGCGTCAGCAACTGCAGTCATCTGGCGTCAGTGTCACCCGAAGTGGCGATAATATTATTTTGAACATGCCAAACGATGTGACTTTTGGTGTCGATCAAACTGATCTAAGCCAACGGGCGCAGCAAGTGTTAAATAGCGTCGCTTTGGTGGCGTTAGAATATGATGAGACCAAGCTCAATGTGATGGGTCATACCGATAGTTCTGGTGCTGCATCTTATAACTTGAGGCTGTCGCAAGTCAGAGCGAGTGAAGTCGCTAGCTACTTGATGAGCCGTCAGGTTCCATCAGCAAGAGTGGTGTCTCATGGCGTGGGGGAAGAAAGACCTATAGCAGGCAATGGGACTAAAGCGGGCAGAGCAGACAATCGCAGAGTTGAGATAGTACTTAGCCCACTAAGCTAACTAGTGTCTTTATTCAGATAAAAAGCCACCGACTCGGTGGCTTTTTGCTATTCATTAATTGCGACTTTTTGTCTGGTGGCGTTAATTTGTGAGTGATCCATTTCAACAGTTTTAAAGCCCCTTTTGCTGATGGAGCCTTGGCTGTTGTTTTTTGCGAGTAAATGCTTTTTGATCGGCGGCATCGTTATATACACCGATTGTACCTTCAGTACTTACTATGGAAATTATCATGAAAAAATGGATTGTAGCCTCGTTATTAATATTGCCACTAACGGCAACCGCTGCGCCGATAGAGATGCGCGCAGCGGGCAGTTTAAAAAATGCCATGTCAGATATTGTTGCGGCTTATCAGTTAGAGTCGAAGCAGGCTGTTAATACCGATTTTGCACCCTCAGGTCTACTCAGAAAGCGTATTGAAAAGGGTGAGACTGTGGATGTGTTTGCGTCTGCCAATATGAAACATCCACAAACCTTACAAAATGACGCACTGGCAGAAAGTGTGGTGATGTTTGCACAAAACCAAATGTGCGCGTTGACGCAAGCCAGTGTTGAAATTGATGATGACTTATTACAACAGATGCTCAGTAGTGACGTTCGTCTTGGCACGTCGACTCCTAAAGCCGATCCGTCTGGTGATTACGCGTGGAAGGTTTTTGCAAGGGCTGATGCATTAGTTGCTGGGGCGAAAAATAAATTAGAGAACAAAGCATTACAGCTAACGGGCGGTGAAACCAGTGCTAAAGCACCTAGTGGCCGTAATACCTATGGTTGGGTGATGGAAAATAATCGCGCTGACATCTTTTTAACCTATTGCACTAATGCTGTTCTTGCACAAAAAGAGGTGCCTAGCTTGAAAGTGGTACAGCTGCCCAATGAGATAGCGGTGGGAGCAGATTATGGCTTAGTCGTGTTAAAGGCTGCACAACCTGATGCCTGGAAACTAGCAATGTTTGTGTTATCTGAAAAGGGCCAAACAATCTTAGCGGACTATGGTTTTAAAGCGCCACTCAAACGATAAATACAACAAGCTCTGCGTGAAGATTGATGAATACTAAAAGACCGCTTTCTAGCATTAGCTAAAAGGCGGTCTTTAGTTTATTCAACTTTCTTTAAGCTACTTTATCAGGAATACGGTCGCCAGTCCTAAGAAGGCAAATAAGCCGATAACATCAGTCACTGTGGTTAATACCATGCCGCCTGCAAGCGCTGGGTCGATGTTCATCTTTTTAAGCAATAACGGAATACTTGCGCCAGCAAGGCCTGCAACCGTCATGTTGATGAGCATAGCTCCACCAATCGTTGCTCCCAAGGTAATGTCACCTTTCCAAGCCCACACTGCTGCAAACACAAGAACGGACCACAGCAAGCCATTCAGAAAGCCAATGGCAAGCTCTTTGCCAATAAGCCACCTGGAGTTACTTTGACCAATTTGGCCTAAGGCGATACCACGAATGACCAGCGCTAAGGTTTGATTACCTGCAACACCGCCCATACTGGGAACAATGGTCATTAAAATCGCGATAGTGGCAAATTGCTCTAATGTTCCTTCGAACATATTACTCACCGATGCTGCGAGCAGCGCGGCAAACAAGTTGACGGTTAACCACAGTGAACGGCGAAAGGTACTTTTGAGTACAGGACCAAAGGTATCGGTATCATCATCCATACCTGCCATACCCATCATCGAATGTTCGGCATCTTCTCGAATAACATCGACCACATCATCAATGGTAATACGGCCAAGCAACTTGTTATCATCATCAATAACGGGGGCAGAAACCCAGTCATGACGCTCAAACAGTTGCGCCACTTCACTGTCGGACATACCCACGGGAATAGCTTCGAGATCGGCGGCCATGATCTCTCTAATCGATGAATCTGGATTACAGGTGAGTAGATCGGCAATGCGCACACCGCCGAGTACTCGGTCCTGTTTATCGACCACATACAGCATATCGGTTGCGGCTGGCAGTTCGCCGCGAATTCTCAAATAGCGCAATATCACATCGATATTGACGTCGGGTCTTAGGGTTACAGTATCGGTATTCATGATACTGCCAGCAGTATCATCGGGATAAGAGAGCGCCTGCTCAACCCTGACACGGTCTTGGGCACTCATCGACTGCAGCACTTCATTAAAGATGCTGTCTGGTAAGCTTCTAAGAATGTAGGCTAAGTCATCGGTATCCATGCTTTCAGCCGCTTTAGCGACGCGCTCTGGACTCATTTGGCGAATAAGATTGTCTTTAAGCTCTTCGCCTAACTCATCAAGAATTTCACCTGTGTGCTCTTGGTCAATCAATTGCCATAAAACTTGGCGGGTGCGGGGCGGCGAAGATTCGAGAATAAAGGCGATATCGGTGGCTGCCATATCCTGCAACATATTGCGGACATGAACAAACATCCCGCTACCTAATGCTTTATTTAGCTGATTGAGGCGTTGGTCTGTTGTTTCGTTGTCTAAGACTTCAATCGGCATGGGTCCCTCGCAGGGTCTTTTAAAAGGCGCTTATCATAACGTAAGTAAAGGGGGATAAATAACAAATATTAGGAAAATGGACGGACTAATTATCTTCGTCGAATTTGGTATTGATCAAATGACATATGGCATCTAACGCTGGTTTTGCATCTGGGCCGTTGGCGAGAAGCTGTATGGATTTACCCATTCCAGTTTCTAACATGAGTAAGCCTAGTACACTTACCGCTGAAGCTTGCTTTTCACCTTGAATAATAGTGATTTGGGCATCAAATTCTGAGGCTAAAACCACCAGTTTTGTTGCCGCTCTGGCATGTAGCCCGAGCTTATTGCAGATGGTGACTTGCCGTTCAATCGTTGGCATTTTTTAACTCTCTATGGCTAGAAGTGACTTTATGTCGGCCTTTTTTGAAGTGTTCAGCGAGTCGTTCTGTGACATAAACAGAGCGATGCTGGCCACCAGTACAACCAATAGCGATAGTGAGGTAGCTGCGGTTGTTACGTTCTAAATCGGGTAACCAAGTCTCCAATAAATTCTCGATCTGCCAGATAAACTTATTGACTGTAGGGTGCAGATTTAAAAACTCTTGCACGGGTTTATCGAGCCCTGTCATGGGTCTGAGATCCGGCTCCCAATGTGGATTTGGAAGAAATCGAACGTCAAACATAAAATCAGCTTCAGTTGGCATGCCATGTTTAAACCCAAAAGACTCAAACTTGATCATCAGCTCTTTATCGACGTTGCCTAATAAGATCTCACGTACTTGGTCATTGAGATCGTAAATATTGAGGGTAGAAGTATCAATATAATGGTCAACGATCTTAGCGAGCGGTTCCAACTGGCGCCCTTCAAGCTGAATTGCTTCTTTTAATGAAATGTTTGCATGAGACAAAGGGTGCAGACGACGAGTTTCGTTGTAGCGCTTGAGGAGCACTTCATCGCTAGAGTTTAAAAAGAAGCTCAATAACTCCACGCCTTCTGGCAAATTGGTCAGATGCTTAATCCATTCGTTCTCTTTTTCTGGCATGTTGCGGATATCAACACTAATAGCGACTAACTCTGAGTTACCAGAAAGTTGTTCAAGCAGGGTGCCCATCATTGGCAATGGTAGATTATCGACACAATAATAGCCGAGATCTTCTAGCATTCTTAACAGTACTGATTTGCCTGAGCCGGAACGACCAGAGACTAGAACGAGTTTCATCTTTTCACTACCTAATAAAAGTTAGAATTAATGTTTTATAAATGTATACGGGGTGTACAAGATTATAGATTAACTTTTTTCTGGCTTAAAGCAATAGCTTAGGCTAGTTGGTAATAATAAATAATATTGCTGTAATAAATGCCTAGGTCGTTAAATCTTACTGCTTGTATATCGGTAATCTCTAGCGACTTACGGACTTGAGTCCGTCGAGATAGTTGCACTTTTAGGTTTGTTTTTACCGCAGTTTATACATTATTTTGGCGAGGTGGGACGATACGGAGGCAATGCAGTTTAATTATTCTCCACAAATAGCCTATAACACGGCAACAATAGCTTAGGAACACTGGTTTAAGTGTTTCTAAGCTATTCCTACAAGAGTGTGTAAGCGTTTCTCTTTGCTCATGTCTTGTACTTCTTGAACATCAAAAAATGCGTAAAAACTAAGCTCGACAGATCAGAGACCTCTCACTATTGAGTGATTAAGTCATATAACTCAGATTCACTCTTACTTTTTCTCAACTGCTTCACGATCGCTTTGTCGTTAAGCTTTTCTGCCATTGAAGACAGCGTCGCGAGATGTTGCTCACATTGATCTGCGGGCACTAACAGGGCAAATAATATATCAACCGGTTGCTTATCTATCGAGTCAAAAGATATCGGTGTTTCACATTTGATTAATATGCCCAATGGATGGTCAATATTAGCCAATCTCCCGTGAGGGATTGCTATACCGTTGCCTATACCTGTGCTACCCATTTTTTCGCGAGCCAACAGGCTTTCGAAAATCTCTTGTGAAGAAAGGGTAGGGTACTGGGCAGCGGCAATATCGCTGATGAGTTCCAGTACTTTTTTCTTACTGCCCGGAGTGGCACAGGTAGTGCATTCCGGCTGCAGGATGGTACATAGTTCCATCGTTAGTGTTTGGTCAGCTTCTCTTTGTGTTTAATAACCTGACGATCTAATTTGTCGATCAGGGAGTCGATTGCGGCGTACATGTCCGCATGTTCCGAAGTGGCAAAAACTTCACCTTTTTTCAGGTGAATTCGTGCTTCGGCAATCTGTTGCATTTTTTCAACATTCAATATGACGTGCACATTATTGATCTGATCGAAATGACGTTCAAGCTTTGTAAATTTTTCTTCAACATAACTGCGCAGTGACGCAGTGATTTCAATGTGATGCCCAGTAAGGTTAATTTGCATAGAAAGATTCCTCCAAGTGTCTAATTTTAGTTATAAACTCTTGCGTTGGTTTGAGGGCGGGATCATCATTGCTTCGCGGTATTTCGCGATGGTACGTCGAGCAACTTTAATCCCCTGTTCTGCCAACAGTTGCGCCATTTTGCTATCGCTTAATGGTTTCTGTTGGTTTTCAGCTGCGACTAACTTCTTAATAAACGCTCTAATTGCTGTTGATGAGCACTCTCCACCGTCGTCGGTTCCGACATGACTAGAGAAGAAATACTTTAACTCGAAAATACCTCTAGGGGTATGCATATACTTTTGTGTGGTCACCCTTGAGATAGTGGATTCATGCATCTCTACGGCTTCAGCAATGTCGTTGAGTACCATAGGTTTCATGGCTTCATCACCATATTCGAAAAATCCCTGTTGGAACTTCACAATACAGTTGGAGACTTTTAGGAGGGTCTCATTACGACTCTCAATGCTTTTAATAAACCATTTAGCTTCTTGTAAGTGACTACGAATAAATTGGCCATCTGCTTGATTTTTTTGGCTACGAGCCATCGAAGCATAGTGTTGATTGACGTTGATTTTTGGCATGTAGTCGGGGTTGAGTTCAACCACCCAACGGCCTTTCTTTTTTGTCACTGAAACGTCGGGGATCACATATTCGTCTTTACTTCGCGTGACTGCCAGGCCCGGTCTTGGGTTCAAGGTTTGAATAAGCGTGATAGCATCACGCAGGTCATCCTCTTTGAGCTTAGTCTTACGCATCAATTGCCTAAAATCACGTCCAGCAATCAAATCTAAGTAATCTTTAATGAGCAGGCGAGCATTGTCTATATGGGGTGTTGTTTCTGCATATTGAGCTAATTGGATAAGCAGACATTCACTGAGATCTCTGGCTGCGACGCCGATAGGGTCGAAATGCTGCACGCGTTTGAGTACGGCTTCCACTTCGTCTATCTCGATCTCTGGATCGCCCATTGCTTCAAGAATATCTTCACAATTCTGAGTAAGGTAACCTCGCTCATCAACCGCATCAATAATGGCGGTGGCAATCGCTAGGTCATTATCAGAAAAAGGCGTTAGATTTTTCTGCCATTCAAGATGTTCGTATAAACCTTCAGTGGTTTCGCCTTGGAATGGCATATCATCATCGCGCATTCCGCCGGAGCTTGAATTCGAAGACACGGTATAGACTTCATCCCAAGTAGTATCCATTGGGAGTTCATCTGGCATTGAATCTTGCGTTAATGCATCAGAGGTGTCTACCGCAGCGCTATCCTGCTGTGGATCAACATCTGTGTTACTGCTGTATTCATTGTCGCTATCCGACTCTGAATAGCTGTCAGAGTCACTGGTGGTTCTATCTTCGTTGCTGATAGGCTCGCCATCGGATTGCTCTTCATCTAATTCAAGCAGTGGATTAGAGTCTAATGCTTGCTGGATCTCTTGCTGCAGCTCTAAAGAGGACAATTGCAAAAGGCGAATAGCCTGCTGTAATTGTGGAGTCATAGTTAGCTGCTGACCCATTTTGAGCTGGAGTGACGCTTTCATCTTACCGCTATTCCCTACACTGTAATTAAACGTTGAAGCTCGGTGATTTGACGAAGAGAGCTTAAAGAGTCAACACTTTGATTGTATTCATATACTTAGCTAATGCTATACAATTAAACCCGCATACTGTGGGTTAACTATAGCCTGAATTGTTCACCTAAGTACACTGCTCGAACCTGCTGATTATCTAATATCTCGGCAGGTGTGCCTTCTGCAATCAAATTTCCGTGACTTACGATATAGGCATGTTCACAAACGTCCAATGTTTCACGCACATTGTGGTCTGTGATCAACACCCCTAAGCCACGGCTTTTTAACTGTTCAATAATCTTTTTAATATCGATAACCGATATTGGATCAACGCCGGCAAAAGGTTCATCGAGTAGAATAAACTTTGGGTTGGCTGCCAGTGCTCGAGCAATTTCAACTCTGCGGCGTTCACCACCTGATAACGCCATGCCTTGGCTATCGCGGATATGGGTGATGTGAAACTCTTCGAGTAGGTGTTCAAGTTGCTCTTCACGCTGCTCGTTATTGATATCTTTGCGAGTCTGTAATACTGCCATGATATTGTCACGCACTGAGAGCTTTCTAAAGATGCTTGCCTCTTGTGGCAAGTAGCCAATGCCTTTACGTGCTCGGAGATGCATTGGGTCTAAGGTTAAATCATCGTCATCGATTAAGATCTGACCCTTGTCGCTCTGAACTAAACCAACAACCATATAAAATGTTGTGGTTTTACCTGCACCATTAGGACCCAATAACCCAACAATTTGCCCTGTTTTGACCGTTAAACTCACATCTTGAACAACGGCTCGGCTCTTATAACTTTTCGCTAAATTGCGTACGGTCAGCGTTTTTTGGGTCATTGCTGTTCCTGCTTTTTAATGGGTGCGGCTGGGGTTTCAGGCGTCTCTTCTTGATAAGCTTCAGGCTGAATGATAGTGATCACGCGATCATTACCTTTACCTGTACTTTCTGCGACTAATTTTTGTAGTCCGATATTGTACTTGATGCGGTTACCCGTGACTTGGCTGCCCTCTTGCTCCAAGGTTGCATTACCTAACAAGGTTAAGGTTCTTGTTGCCAACTCATAACGGATCTCTTTCGCACTTGCCATCGCCGGGCGGCCATCTTCCATCATTTGGGTATATGTCGCAGGATTACCCGTAGCCACGAGTATTTTTCCTGAGCTCGCTTCTTTAGAGAACACCCGTAATTCATCAGCCTTCATTTTAATTGAACCCTGAGTTACTTCTACAGGACCAAAAAAGATCACCTGATTATTTTTTATATCAGCTTCTTGGCTGGCAGCAGCAATTTTAACTTCTTGCTTTAAGTCATCGACTTGCGCGTAGCTACTAATGCTAAGCAGACACAACAGACCTGCAAGTATTGATTGATTGTATTTCATAACTTCCTTCTACTCCGCTATTGGGTTGCTAGCATGAGTGAGTATATTTGTTTTTTGAATCGCTTACTTAACATCGTAGATCCCTTCGACTTGACTGATCAACTTTACACTTTGGGCGTTAAGATCAGCATAAAGGCCTGTTCCCTGAATCACAAACTCATTGCCAGTGACGTAAATGATTTCATCAGAGGTCATAACCATCGTCTCTAGATCAAGCTCTAAATAGGAGGTAGACAATGTTTGGATCGGCTCTTCTGGACTAATAGAATCGATAATAACATTGTTTTCCAATGAGACCTTACCGGTTAAATTGTTATGGGTTCCTTTAGCCGCGGTTAAACGCCATTGGGCTTGACCATCATCGGGATAGATCAAATAAACCGGGTCAGTGAAGTAAGTCATACTGGCTTCTTCAAAGTGTTCCATGTGCTTGGCGGTGACTTTGCTATTAATGAGACCCGCTTCATTGTATTCAGTGCTGCGCATATCATTGATGATGTAGTTAGGGCGTTCGCTTATATCAATGTCTAACGTTTGGTCGCTTTTTTTAGACTGCACTTGCCAATAAAGGATCAGTGCGGTGCCAAATAAAGCGATAATCGCTAGGGTGACGCGATTCATATGCTCATCCCGTGAGCCGACTCAAACTTACCTTGGCTAAGTAATAACAAGTCTGTGAGCTCTCTAAGGGCGCCATGACCACCATTAATATGAGTTGTCATTAAAGCATGTTGCTTCACGTAAGGGTGGCCATCAGCGACGCAAACCGATAAACCGACCTCTTTCATCACCGGCAAGTCGACCATATCATCACCTATATAGGCAACTTCATTTGGGTTGACATTGTAAAGTGCTAATAACTCATTGTAGGGGCTTAACTTGTTATCAACGCCTTGATAAATATGAGTGACGCCGAGTGCTGTCATTCTATCTTCGACAATTTTTGATTTTCGACCAGTAATAATCGCCACGTTAATGCCGCTAGAAAGAACGGAGCGAACACCGTAACCATCTCGAGTGTGGAATGTTTTAAGCTCTTCGCCGGAGTTGCTCATATAGACTAGGCCATCGGAAAATACGCCATCTACATCGCAAATAAGCAGTTTGATTTTGCTGGCGGCTTGCCAAACATCATCGCTAATCGGGCCATAGAATCCCTGTTTAGACATGTTAAATAACTCCTGCTTTCACCATGTCGAGCATGTTAAGTGCGCCGACAGGTTGTTGCTGTGAATTGATGACTATCAAACCATTAATGTTTTTCTCTTCCATCACTTTTAATGCTTCTGCTGCAAGTACATTATCAGTAATGGTGACACAGCCTTTAGACATAACTTCAGCAATGGGGGTGGTACGTAAGTTAACTTCTGCATCAATCACTCGGCGTAAGTCGCCGTCGGTGAATATACCGACTAAAGTGCTTTTCTCATCGACAATGGCAGTCATGCCTAAGCCTTTTTTAGATATTTCGTAAAGCGCATCGGTAATACAGATATCATGCTTTACCAGCGGCAGCTCATTGTCTTTATGCATTACGTCACTGACTTTTAAGAGTAGCTTACGCCCTAAAGTTCCACCGGGATGAGACAGTGCAAAGTCATCTTTAGTAAACCCGCGAGCTTGCAGTAAAGCAACCGCTAATGCATCGCCCATCACCAAAGTGGCCGTCGTGCTCGATGTTGGCGCTAATCCCAGCGGGCAGGCTTCTTCGGGCACTTCAATACAAAGGTGCAGATGGGCTAGCTTTGCCATGTTGGATTCCGGCTTGCCTGTTAACGAAATCATCGGCAGCCCCATGCGCTTGATTACTGGCATTAATGTCAGAATCTCACTCGATTCACCTGAGTTAGAGATAGCAAGGACGATATCGTTTTCGCTTAATACGCCTAAATCACCGTGACTCGCTTCACCTGGATGGACAAAAAATGCAGGCGTTCCAGTGCTGGCTAATGTGGCTGAGATCTTATTACCTATATGGCCTGATTTGCCCATTCCCATAACGATAACTTTGCCGGTGCACTGCAATATTAATTGGCATGCTTGGGCAAACTCATTTGAGTCTACATATTGGTAAAGGTTATCGAGTGCTTTTTTCTCGATATCAATGACCTTGGTGCCCCACTGGCGTAGCTGCTGTTCATCTACCATTTCTTGGTCTCTCTCTAATTTACTGCTTTATAGGTCGCATTCATATTTAAGATAGGAAAAGTAACGCTTGATACGCGACAAATGTAATGAGTAGAACAACGCCATGCCAAGGCTTTAGTTGCCTAGCGCGTCCGCTCAATAATATCAGTATTGCAAGCGCACTGCTCGTTGCAAGTACCATGTAGAAATCTCTCGTGCTTGCCGCGGCATCGACGGCACCTGGCGCGATAATGCCGGGTATGGCAAGTACCGCTAAAATATTAAATAAGTTTGAACCCACAATATTACCGATGGCTAAATCATCCTCTTTTTTCAACACGCCAGCAATACAGGCTGCAAGCTCAGGAAGACTGGTACCCACGGCAATAATCGTCAGTCCGATGACTAAGTCAGAAAGGTGATAAGCCTTAGCAATGCCTACAGCACCTTGAACCATCCAATCGGCTGAAAGAGGTAACAACACCATGCCGATGACAAGCCAAAAAATCGCTTTCTTGGTGGGGACATTTGAGGGAACCTCATTATCGGCATCAATGGCTAACGCATCGCGATTATTATTCGTCAGACCATGCCAAATTAGGTAGCCCATTAATGCGAAAAAGAGCACTAAAAGAGACACGCCTTCAATTCGGGTTAAAAAGCCGTCATATAAAAAGTAACCCACAATGACGGTGGCGGCTAACATTAAAGGGATTTCACGTTTCAGCGTTTGTGAACTGACGGAAATAGCCCCGAGTAACGCTGTAATACCTAGAATGAGTGTGATGTTAGCTATATTGGAACCGAGCACGTTACCAATGGCTGTATCTGTCATGCCTTCCATTGACGCGGTGGCGGCAACAAACATTTCTGGTGCAGAGCTGCCCATAGCCACAATGGTTAAGCCTATTAACATTGGTGGAAGGCCTAAGTTGCGTGCAAAAGCTGCCGCACCGTATACAAACTTATCTGCGCTCCAGACTAAAGCACTTAAGCCAGCCACTAACAAAAATATATTAAATAACATCGATTCTAGGTATTTGAGGATATAGCCGCGTATTTTCGCTGTAATTTAACAAAAATGAAAGTATTGAGACGAGATAGTGTTGATTTGGTTGTACCTGATTGTTCAATTACGTACAATTTCTCCCTTTCCAGTACGGAAAAATGGATGTTTCTTAATTTGAATGCAGGGCTCATGCATGACTCAAAACCATAACTCATTGGTCGAAATCCAGAATATGGCCTTTAGCCGCGGCTCACATGTCATTTATGAAGACATCAGTCTATCGATCCCTAAAGGCAAGGTTACTGCAATAATGGGACCTAGTGGCATAGGCAAAACCACCTTACTGAAATTAATCGGTGGTCAGCTCACGCCAAGTAAAGGCAAAGTACTTTTTGATGGCATCGATGTGCATCAATGCAGCCGCAGCCAATTATTTGTATTGCGTAAGCGCATGAGTATGCTGTTCCAAAGTGGCGCGCTATTTACGGACATGAATGTGTTCGATAATGTTGCGTTTGCGCTTAGGGAGCACTCTGGTTTACCTGAAGCGATTATTCGCCGCATCGTGTTAATGAAACTCGAAGCGGTTGGACTGCGCGGCGCCGCCCCGTTAATGCCAACCGAGCTTTCAGGAGGAATGCAGCGCAGAGCTGCCTTGGCTCGTGCCATCGCCTTGGAACCGGAAATCATTCTTTATGACGAACCGTTTGCAGGACAAGACCCTATTTCAATGGGGGTTTTGGTTAAATTAATTCGTGAACTGTCCGATGCACTTAATCTGACTTCAGTGGTGGTGTCGCATGATGTGCAAGAGGTGCTAGGCATTGCTGATTATGTCTATGTGCTGGCAGATAAAAGAATTATCGCTCATGGCACCCCCGAAGAACTGCGCTTGGCTGACAATCCGCAGTTAACACAGTTTATTGGCGGAGAACCAGACGGGCCGGTGCCGTTTCATTACCCTGCACCGGACTATAAGAAGGAGCTGCTAAGTGGGCTTGATTAATCAAATCGCTAAGTTGGGTCGTGGTGCTATTGATTTAGTGGTTGGTCTTGGTCAAGCGGGACTGATGCTATGGGGTGCGATAGCGCATCGCCCAAGGTTTAGAAAAGGTACGCCGTTGCTCATCAAGCAATTGTATGTGGTTGGCGTGCAATCAATGGTGATTATTTTAGTATCGGGGCTCTTTATTGGCATGGTATTAGCGCTGCAAGGCTATAATATACTTGTTGGCTTTGGCACTGAAGAGAGCCTAGGACCCATGGTCGCCTTGAGCTTATTGCGTGAATTAGGTCCTGTAATTACCGCACTATTATTTGCCGGACGCGCGGGCTCAGCATTAACGGCTGAGCTTGGCCTAATGAAAAGCACTGAGCAGCTCTCGAGCCTGGAAATGATGGCTATTGATCCGCTACGGCAGATTATTGCACCGCGCTTTTGGGCGGGAGTGATAAGTTTACCTTTGTTAGCATTAATGTTTACCGCCATAGGTATTTACGGTGGTCATGTTGTTGGCGTTGAATGGAAAGGGATCGATAGTGGCGCTTTTTGGTCAATATTGCAGTCTTCAGTTGAATGGCGAGAGGACATTGTTAACTGTATTATAAAAAGTGCATTGTTTGCGGTGGTAGTGACTTGGATAGCACTTTATCGCGGTTATAATGTGGTACCTAATCCAGAAGGGATCAGCCGAGCAACAACCCAAACGGTAGTGCAGTCTAGCTTGGCGGTGTTGGCGTTAGATTTTTTGCTGACAGCGATGATGTTTGGCAGCTAGCGTAAGATTGCAAGCATGTTAATTATTGTTTAGATTTATTGAATAGAGTGGTAAATGAGTTATGTTGACACGGAAGATTGAGGTGTTAGTCGGCCTATTTTTATTGTCTGGATTGGCAGCGTTTTTAATATTAGTTTTCAATGTTGCCAATGTAGAAGTAAAAACGGGTGACAGTAGTTATTCCCTCCACGCCAAATTCAGCAATATTGGCGGTTTGAAAGTGCGTTCTCCAGTGAAGGTAGGTGGCGTGGTGGTTGGCCGAGTTAGTGCCATCACTTTGGACCCAGAAAGATTGGTCCCTATCGTTACGCTCTCGATGGATAAGCGCTATCAGTATTTCCCAGAAACGAGCACGTTATCGATCTTAACATCCGGCTTATTAGGCGAGCAGTTTTTAGGGCTGGCCCCAGGTTTTATGGATGACGATGTTGAGATGTTAGCCGATGGTGACAGTATTGACGATACCCATTCGGCATTGGTATTAGAAGAACTGATTGGCCAGTTCTTATATAGTGCAGGTTCAAAAGATTAGCGGTAGGAGTAATGGATATGTTGAATAAATTTTGTCGCGGATTGATGCTGGTTACAGTGGCGTTTATGAGTCTTAGCGTGCAAGCGGCTGATACCGAAAATAGTACCGATGTTGAGATAGATAAAACGAACCCTTATACAATGGTTGAGGCTGTTTCTAAAAAAACATTTGCGCGCTTTAACCTAGATAGGCAGTTGATTGCTGATAATCCTGAGCATTTAAAGGTTATTGTTACCGAAGAGTTGATGCCGTATATCGATTATAAATACGCCTCTTATAAAGTGTTGGGTCAGTACTTACGTGACACTACAAAAGATGAACGTACTCGCTTTGTTGAGGCTTTTAGAGGTTATTTAGTTTCAACGTATGCACAAGCGTTTACTGAATATACAGATCAAACGGTTAAATTTAATCCTGCTAAAGATTTTTCCGGCGAGAAGATGGTCAACGTTAATGTTAGGATCATCGAGAAAGGGCGCCCTGAAATCAAGTTACAGTTTAGAGCTCGGCGTTTAAAAGATGATACTTGGAAAGCATTTGATCTTGTTGCCGAAGGTGTTAGCTTATTATCTTCAAAGCAATCAGAGGTCACTAACTTGGTTCGTCAAAAAGGCATCGAAGCAGTGATCGAGATGCTCATTGAGCGCACAGCGACTCATATTGATTTAAACCCGAGTGAGCAGGCCAACTAGTGGCAAGCTTTCAACAGCAAGGTATTATTTGTGCGATTAGCGGCCGCTTAGATCAAGATGCCGTAATCAGTCTATGGAATGACAGACGTTGCTTATTGGATGTCGACACTGCTTTTTTACAGTTATCGGACATTGAATATTGTGACAGTGCTGGAGTGGCATTTTTACTCGAATTAGTCAGTGTTTTTGCCGCAAAAGGTGCTAGCTTGAAGTTGATTTCAGCTTCAGAGCAGCTTAAGAAATTTATCGTATTATATGATTTAAACGACTTCTTTTATGAAGAAGCACAGTAAGGTGAATAGTTCCATGGAATGTAAAGATATAGAAGCGATCCTGTTAGAAGCATTATCCTTAGAAGAAGTAAAAGTGACTCAAGAAGGGACTCATTACAAGATTGTCGCCGTCGGTGATTGTTTTGACGGGATGGGGCGCGTTAAGCAGCAACAGACAATTTATGGTCCATTAATGGCTCACATTACTAGCGGTGAGTTACACGCTATTACGATTAATGCATTCACGCCAACACAATGGAAGCGTGAAAAAGTCTTTAATATGTAATTGCTGATTTAGAGAGTTAATGTGGATAAATTAAAAATTGAAGCGAGCAATGCGCTTGCGGGTGAAGTTGTCATTTCAGGCGCCAAAAACGCGGCTCTGCCAATTCTAATGGCGGGTGTGTTAGCTGAGACAGACTTTAATGTATCTAATGTTCCTAGTCTTAGGGATGTTAATACCAGTTGTGAATTATTACGCTGCTTGGGTGCCGAAGTCACTCGCTCAGGCGATGATAAAGTGTGTATCTCAACCACCAATCTTAATGAGTTTTGCGCCCCTTATGAATTAGTTAAAACGATGCGTGCATCGATATTGATTCTAGGCCCTTTACTTGCTCGATACGGTAAGGCTGATGTGTCTCTGCCCGGTGGTTGTGCTATTGGTGCCCGCCCGGTGAATTTGCATCTGCAAGGCTTAGAGCAAATGGGTGCCAAGATTGAAGTCAAAGAGGGCTATATCAAAGCTCGTGTTGACGGTCGTCTTAAAGGCGCCCATATCTTTATGGATATGATCAGCGTCGGCGCAACCGAGAACTTATTAATGGCTGCTGCATTAGCTGATGGCGAAACTGTTATCGAAAATGCAGCACGTGAGCCTGAAATTGTAGATTTAGCCAATTGCTTGATGGCAATGGGGGCAAACATCGAAGGCGCTGGTACCGATACCATTCGCATTCAAGGTGTTGAGTCGCTCCAAGGTTGTGATTATCGCGTGATGCCGGACCGCATCGAAACCGGTAGCTTTCTTGTGGCCGCAGCGGTGACTCGCGGAAAGATTCGTTGCACTAAAGCGGACCCTAAATCGCTTGAAGCGGTACTGGCTAAGCTTGAAGATGCAGGCGCAAAGATCACTACCGGTGATGACTGGATTGAACTTGATATGCAAGGGCAGCGCCCTAAAGCAGTCAATATTAAGACGGTGGCTTACCCTGGCTTTCCAACTGACATGCAAGCACAATTTTGTGTGCTTAATGCATTAGCAGAAGGTACCGCAACCATCACTGAAACCATTTTTGAGAACCGCTTTATGCATGTTCCAGAGCTGAGCCGTATGGGCGCAACAATGGAGCTAGAGGGTAATACCTGTATTATCCACGGCATTGAAAAGCTAAATGGTGCACAAGTGATGGCAACCGATCTACGGGCATCAGCCAGTTTAGTGATTGCAGGGCTTGTTGCTGAAGGAACAACGATTGTTGACCGTATCTACCATTTAGATCGCGGTTACGAGCATATTGAACAAAAGTTCAAAGGGCTTGGTGGACACGTTGAACGGGTAAAATCATAAACTGATTGAGCTTAGCTTTACGAAATAAGAACCATTTAGGCGTTATCGCTTAAATGGTTTTTTGTTTTATGAACTAGCGCAAATTAACGAGAGGCTAAATCAGAACAAGATCAACACATGGCTATCTTTACAATGTTATGTTATCGCTATGCCTATTTTTGTCACTTTTAATATCTATCTATTCTACGGCCTAGTTTTTTTCTCTATAGGTTGCGCTGTCGTATTCCGAAATTTTAGATATAGCCAGCTTAAAGTTGCTCCTACCCTGTGGGCGTTGGCCATTTTTGGGTTTTCACACGCCTTCCATGAGTGGTCCGAACTGTATATTATTATTTTTTCGCATGATATTGGGCAGCAGTATCAACTACTGATCCAGTGGCTCAGCCTTGCTAAGCTACTCTTATCCTATATCGCGTTAATGGTGTTTGCTTGGCAAATACTGAGTATTACCACCAAGCGGGTTGCTATGGTTGGGCATGGGATCATTCTGTCGATATTAATTAGCTATCTATGGCTGATTATTCCAGACCTGCATGATCTGGCAGCCAACAACACTGGTTTTGCTGAAGCGAGTCAATATACCCGTATATTAATTGGTTTTGGTAGTGCCTCTTTAGCGGGCATTGGCATGGCCGTTTATGGCAATAGCTTACGTCAAGAGAAGCATCACTATGGATTGTACTTTGTGATCAGTGGGGTTGGCCTACTGATATACGGTGTACTCTCAGGACTCGTACCGACAGATTCTCATCATAGTGTGCCGGTGTTGCGAACCCTCGCTGGCGGCTTGATTTTAGTTGCACTGTTTAAGGCGTTAAAAGTCTTTGATTTGGAAAGAGAGCAAGTAACCGCAGCCAAGCTTAAGCGTGCTCTTGAGGCTGATAAATACAAAGCGATAGGTCGATTAGCAATGGGAGTGGCGCACGAGATCAATAATCCATTGGCCTCTTCAACACTCGCGCTAGATCTTTGGCAGCGGAAGAACCCTGAACATTTTAGTTCTGAAGGGGACTACTTGAATCGAGCTAGACTGGGTATTGAGCGTGCTTCATCTATCAGTAAAGAGCTATTGAGCTATGCTCGGCCCGCGTCAGGCATACGCGGCAATGTTGCGATTGAAGATATATTAAATAGCGCTGTAAAGTTGTTGGCTCACCGCTGTAAGCATCATGAGATCCAGTTGAATTGTGCAGCTCATATTTTTCTCTATTGTGAAAAAATTAAATTAGAAGAGTTAATCATCAACTTACTTTGTAACGCGTTAGATGCATCGCAGCTTCGGCAAAGAATAACAGTTGATGTTACCGAGGTAGATACTCGGGTCATTATTACTGTCAAAGATGTCGGCTGTGGTATGAGTAAAGAGGGGTTAGCTCGTGCTACAGAACTGTTTTACTCCAGTAAACCAGTCGGCAAAGGCACTGGGTTAGGGTTGGCTATTTGTGAGCAAATTACATCATTACATAACGGGAAAATGAATATTGTGAGTGAGTTAGATAAAGGTACCACTGTAGAGTTAGTCTTTTATCGGGAGCTCTGCTAATGATCTCTATTCTACTGGCCGAAGATGATAACGAACTTAGGCGTAACATGGTTGAACTGCTTGAGCTTGAAGGTTACCGGGTAACGGCAGTTGAGAGCGCTGAAGCTGCAATTGCAGAAAGTGAACTACAACACTTTGATATCGCGCTATTAGATCTCTTGATGTCGGGGATGACTGGCGTTGAAGCTATATCGAATTTACGCCATCAGCAGCCTTTTATTGCCATCGTGATTATTACCGCTTATGCAACGGTTGATACTGCAGTTGATGCGATGAAAAAGGGGGCTGATAGTGTGATGACTAAGCCTTTTAAGAGCCAGGAACTCATTGTGACCATTAAGCGTAGCTTAGCGGAAAAAGAGATGCTTAAAAGCCGTTCTGATCTCGACCCTGATCTTGTCTACAGCGCGCTGGCTAACCCATACCGCCGCAAGGCATTAATAGCACTGGCAGCCCATCAAGCCTTGAAATTTATGGATTTGTGTCGTTTGGTCGAAATGGATGACCATACCAAGTTTAACTTCCATCTACGTCAATTAAAAAAGGCTGGCCTTGTTATGCAAAATGAGAAGAAGATCTATATTCTGACAAATACAGGTCAATTTGTTTTACAACATCACAACTTATCTGAAGATTAAATATAGTTAATAAATAAGACGTTAGATACATTCTGATAACAATAGTTCACAACTTGTTAATTCTAGTGAACTCTAGTTATCTATCTCTTTAGTAGTAACTCTTCAATACTTGACCCATGTCCATAGAGGCTATCAATCGCCAAACAGATTTATCTCGGCGATATGAATATGAGCAATGTTGAGGATGAACTTATGAACGCACAAATCCCATGTAAAAAGCTACTACTCGCCAGCATGATAACCATGTTGGTTGCATGTGGTAGTGATAATGATGATACCACCCCACCTGTAGAGAATACTCCACCTGTTGCCGTCGCTGATGCCGCAAATGTCCTTGCATCAGCAGTCGTGACCATCGATGTATTGGCAAACGATACCGATGCTGATGGCGATTCGCTAACTATTGTTTCTGTTGATTCAGGTAGTGCCGTTATTAAAGATGGCAAAGTTGACTTTACCGCAGGCAGCGATGCCGGTGAGGTGAAGTTTAACTACACCATCACTGACGGTACTGATGAAGCGTCTGCTGTTGTTACCGTTACTGTTGAAGCACTGCCAGAGCCAGAAGTATTAGCTTATGTTGGTTCGGCATCTTGTGCTAGTTGCCACAGTGGCAAACATGAATCTTTTGTTAAGACTGGTCATAACTTTAAGATCATGAAAAACCCTGGAAATGATGCTCCTGTATTCCCATATACCCCAGCAACAACCATTATTGGCGCTATCGATCTATTGGTCGATTCAGTACCCAATAATGTTTTAGGTGCACCAACAAGTTATGACGAAGTCACATATACAGTCGGTGGTTACGGTTGGAAAATGCGCTGGTTAGACAAAGATGGCTACATCGTTACCGGTAAAGATGTGCAATACAACATTCGAAACTCTGCCGGAGAATTGAATATTCCTGATAATCATCCAGGCGATGCGGATGTTATGGGCAATTACAAGGATACCGAGTTCAATGTTCAATATAGCTGTGGTAACTGTCATACAACGGGTTGGAAGCGCACGACTGATGTAGCTGGTGGCGATACTCGCAGCCCATTACGCCAAGATGACTTACCGGGCATGAATGGTACTTTTGCTGAGCAAGGTGTGCAGTGTGAGTCTTGTCACGGTGCGGGTAGTTTCCATGTTAAGTCTCCTTCAAAAGACAATATCACTAAGATTGCGGTCGCACGTATTACCGATGATTTCTTAGCTGAAGATATGGCTTACGGTAAGGCTGTTACTTGTGCCGAATGTCATACACGTGATGGTGAGAAAGATTACCCATCGTTTGTGAGCCATTACAACGAAGCCTTCCCTGATGGCAGCAAAGTCGGTGGCCGTATTATCTCTAAAGGCGGTTTATCAAAGCATCACCAAACTGCCGATGAGATGTTAGGTGTCGTTCCTGAAGATTATGGCACTTATAAAGCGGGTGACGAAATTGGCCCTAAGAGTGGCATGGCATGTACCTCTTGTCATGATTCTCACAAGTCTACCTTGAATGCAGATAGTGCTGATGGCCTGCACACTGGCGCAGTGAAAGAGTGTACAGCTTGTCACAATGCTACCGAAGGTCCATTGAAAACAAAAGAGTTCGCTCAGAATACTCATGCCGCCGCTCCTCATGCCGCCGCAGCATGTACTGACTGTCATATGCCGAAACTGGCTAAGAGTGCAGTTAAGACAGCACCAAGACAAGGTGGAGGAGCTACGGTATTTGGTGATGTGAAGTCTCACTTGTTCACTGTCGACCTAGACCCAACAGCAAAGCAGTTCACCGCCGATGGTAAGTTCCAAATGCCTTGGGCAACCGCTGAGTTTACTTGTGGTAACTGTCACGAAAAATATACAGAAAGAGCAGCTGCACTACCTAAAATCCATAAGTAGTCAGTAAGCTTACCTTTATTATCCCTGCCAAAAGCCGCTCTATTTCATCATTAGAGCGGCTTTTTCATGTGTTGAACTTCTGCTTACCCACCCACTTAAGATAAACAAAGGTTAATATACTAGAGCGTACTCCTTTAACTCATTTTGCTATGGTTAACACTAAGCGTTGAAGAAGGGTTCATGTAGAGTTGACTAAAAGGGAGCTGAGATAGATGAAATTATGGCAAAGAGTGGGCTTATTACTACTGCTAATATTGACTGCGCTGGCGTGTTACGCCGTTGGCTTTGCATCAGGCGCTAAAGGGGTACTGATCTTAGGTGTGGCTTTAGAGATCGCATTCTGGTTTGGCTTACTGCAAAAGAAACCGCAGCAGCTACCGAAATCCACAGCAGCTAATTGAACTTACTTGGAATTAAGTTATACCGCTCCGATTCAATATCAGTTCGGCTTTTTCCCTTAATGAAGAGCTGGACAATATATAGAGATAAGCTCACTTCGCATAACCATTGCGATATATCCATTTCTGCCTTGTATTGGCTACAGGTGGGAGTGATTATCTCGTCAATGCGCTTTTGGCGCGGTGTAGTATTGAAAATGCTTGAGGTTTCTGAACTGAACCGATATTTATTGAGATGGCGTTGAATAGTGACAAAAAAGCCTGCATTAAGCAGGCTTGTTATGGGTCAAGGAGGTTAGCGGTTACTTTTTGTTGTGAACTGGCTTCTCATCAATTATCACTGGTACATCGTAAGACTTACCTTCGCGAATAATGGTGATTTTAACTTCCATACCAGGTTTTGTTTCAGCGATTCTATCCATCAACATCTCAACGCCCGGTATCGCTTCACCTTGATAATGCGTTATTACATCACGGATTTGCAGTTGTGCTTTTGCCGCCGGACCGGCTGGGTCGATACTTGTCACTAGTACACCCGTTAAGTCTGGAAGATTAAGAATTTGTGTCATCACGGGACCAACCGCTTCACCACTAATACCTAAAGCACCACGAATAACGCGGCCATCTTTAACCAACTTACCCATAATGCTGTGAGCCAGTTTGATGGGGATTGCAAAGCTAATACCGTGAGTACCACTTTCTTTACCAACCTGAAAAGCCGCGGTGTTAATACCGACTAATTGGCCGGTAGTATCAATGAGTGCACCACCCGAGTTACCCGCATTAATCGCAGCATCAGTTTGTAGAAAATCAAGGTAACCAGAACTGAGTCCATTTCGACCCGTTGCACTAATAATGCCTTGGGTAATGGTTTGGCCTAAGTTGTAGGGGTTACCAATGGCCAATACGACATCACCCACTCTTGCTGGTACCTCGAGTCCAAGTGGCACGATAGGAAGATTATCGCCCTCGACTTTTAATACCGCTAAATCGGTTTCGGGATCGCTGCCAACCACTTCAGAGGTGAATTTTCTACCATCTTGCAACGCGACGACAATTTCGTCGGCTTGTTTAATGACGTGGTAGTTGGTAAGGATATAACCCTCTTTGCTCATGATAACACCTGAGCCCAATCCTTGTAATGAACTGGGTTTAAGCGGTTGTCTTTGATCAATGCTGAGGCTATAAATATTGACAACAGCGGGTGCCGCTCGGCGCACTGCGGTTGCAAAAGATAATTCGTTGCTGCTGGTTACCGCACGGCTCATTAAGCCATTAGTGAGGCTTTGCCCGGTAATTAAAGGCATCACAATAATGATAACCACAGCCATGATAAGGCCAAATGCTATGGCTTTACCGACATATATAAGAGTGTCTTTAATCATCATATTGGGAGTTAATACTGAAAAGATGAGTTAGATTAACATGTTTATACCCACCCTACCTGAAAATGCTGGATTCAGTGGGAATTTAATGGGCTTTAATCAAGGCATTGATTGCTACTAATGGTTGTTCCCTTAGTAAAATCGATAACACAGAGTAAAGCCCATTAAAACCCATCGCAGAAGGCCTCTGAAACGAGCACCTTCAAGTAGGATGGGTATATATTAAACACGCATACGAAAGCACTTTGACCGACAATAAAATAGCCGAGTATATTACTCGGCTATTCAGTTTACGCTGATGAACTTAGCGAAGGATCAAATATATGCTGGTGTTGTCTCGTTGTATTTTTAACGCGACAGAGCCTTTCTGCTCTTCAAACACTGACTTGAGTGATTTTAGGTTTTTCACTTTAGTGCGGTTTACACCCACAATAACATCACCTTTTATCAAACCACTCGCCGCTGCTGGTGAGCCCTGAGCTACATCGGTAATCGCGACTCCTGATGAGGCATCAGCATTTTCAAGTTTTGCACCTTGTAACATTGGGTGTACTGCCCCTGCGGCGGCTTCTGCTGTTTGGGTTGATTCTCCGAGTGTTGCGGTCACGGACTCTTCATCACCGTCACGGATCAGGCCAAATTCAACTTTGCTACCGGCGCCCATAGTGGCAACTTTGGCGCGTAGTTCTTGGAAACTCTTAATCTTGCGACCATTAACACTGGTAATAATGTCGCCTACTTTTATGCCTGCTTTGTCTGCAGCACTGTCTGGCATGACTTCATTAATGAAACCACCGTGCTGGGTGTCAATGCCAAAGCCTTTTGCCAGCTCACTGGTAAGGTCTTGACCTAATACCCCAAGTACGCCACGACGCACTTCACCATGTTCAATAATTTGGTCCACTAGGTTGTTGACCATGTTTGATGGTATCGCAAAACCGATACCAACGTTGCCGCCGCCTGGAGCGACAATCGCGGTATTGATACCGATGAGGTCACCATTTAAATTAACTAATGCCCCCCCGGAGTTACCACTGTTGATAGCTGCATCGGTTTGAATAAAGTTCTCAAGCATTTCAATGCCAAGGCCACTTCGGCCCATCGCACTGACAATACCCGATGTGACGGTTTGACCAAGACCAAACGGATTACCAATGGCTACCGCAAAATCTCCTACTTGTAGCTCGTCGGAGTCAGCGCGCTTAAGGGCTGTGAGGTTTTTGGCTTCGATTTTTAATAGGGCGATATCTGATTCGGTATCAGTACCAATGAGTTTTGCTTCAACTTCGCGGCCATCAGATAATCCGATAAGGATTTCATCAGCGCCCTCAATAACATGGTTATTAGTAACAATATAACCCTCTTTAGCATCGATGATGACGCCCGAACCTAGTCCTTTAAATGGACGCTCCTGTACTTGTTCTCTTGGTGCGTTAGGGCCAAAGAAATAGCGGAATGCATCAGGGACTTTTTGCTTAGAAACATGCGTGCCTGACACTGCTACGGCGACCACTGCTGGCGTCGTTTTATGTAACATAGGAGCTAAACTCGGTAAGAGTTCACCGCCGACGGCAAGAGGGATTGCGGCCTGAGATACAGTGGGGGCTAGCATTAAAGAAGCACTTAAAAAGGCTGCTGAAAGTAAGGATAATTTAGTCTTCATTTATACGTTGCTCCAATTTCGTCAATACTAATGTTTGCACGGTTCGGCACTGGTTTATCTTTAACAAAAGGTGAATGCCATGCAAATCATATAATCTGTTTTATATCATTCGTTATTGAGTCGGACTCAAGCGAGTATCAAAAAGTTCATCAATGATTAACAAAGGTTAATTTATCGATACATTCTCTATAGTGATGCAGTCTTTTCAGTATAGGTGCTATCGGTTGCTACGCTGCGGTTATCTACAGGCGCTAAATCAGCTAGATGTTTATCAGTCGTTGGGGAGGTTAATAAGCTCGCAGATGTATTCCATTGCTGGTTAACCTTATTGACTAGGTGGGTAAGTTCCGAGAGTTGTTTATAGTGGCCGTCAAAGTGATCTGATACTTCTTGCTTATATTGGTAAAGTTCCAGCTGAGTTTGCTCTAGCTGTTTATTTTGACTTTTGTCTTTATTTTTTATAGTTAAAACGGTATGCCCAACGTAGCCAAAAACGCTGCCTATAACGAAGGCTGCAAAGGTTAATGCCCATTCCATATTGACTCCAATGACGACTTTAAAAAGAGAGATGCTGCCAAATATACATGGCGGCTTTCGGCCGTGGTACTATTTACTGAAATAGTTTAATTATAATTAATCACCAAACAGTCCTGAACGGCTGATTTGTGTTTGTTCCTTACCTACAGATAGAGAATGATTTACGTGTCGCATTTAACTCCTTGGCAGCATTATCAACAAGATTTAACTCGAGATGACTTTTCCCACGACGTTGCACAAGAAGAAGCGGTAAAGCAACTGCAACGAGTGTACGACGATCTTATCGCACTGAATAGCCAAGGACGCAGCAAGAGTAAGCTGTTTTCTCTATTTGGGACAAAATCAAAGCAAAGTGTACAAGGGCTCTATTTATGGGGCGGAGTGGGTCGCGGTAAGACGTATCTAATGGATACCTTTTTTGATTCTCTTCCGGGTGAAAAAAAGCTGCGTGCGCATTTCCATCGATTTATGCATCAATTACATATTGATTTGGCACAGCTACAAGGGCAACGTGATCCGCTGGTCATTATCGCTAAAAAAATGGCGACACAATATCAAGTGATCTGCTTTGATGAATTCTTTGTCTCTGATATTACTGACGCAATGTTGTTAGGATCCTTGTTTGAATCCTTGTTTGCTGAAGGCGTCGCCTTAGTCGCGACGTCTAACATCATCCCTGACGAACTGTATCGCAATGGTCTGCAGCGGGCTAGATTCCTACCCGCGATTGCTGCTATTAATAAGTATTGCGATATTTTAAATGTCGACTCAGGCATTGATTACCGACTAAGAACACTTGAGCAAGCTGAGATCTATCACTCACCATTAGATGCACAGGCTGAGCAAAACTTACAAGAGTATTTTGCGAAGTTAGCCCCGGAATCTGAGATCTCACAAGAAGGGGTGCTAATTGATGGCCGCGTCATTGAGATCCGTCAGCAAGCCCAAGGGGTATTGTTGATTGATTTTAGAGCGTTATGCGATGGCCCGCGCAGCCAACGAGACTATATGGAGGTTGCAAGACTTTACCATACGGTGTTGCTCAGTAACGTAGAGCAGATGGGCGAGCATTTAACCGGTGATGACATTGCACGTCGATTTCTAGCGATGGTAGATGAGTTTTATGAGCGTAATGTTAAATTAATTATTTCATCGGCAGTCTCTTTAGAGGAAATCTATACTAAAGGCTTACTGAATTTTGAATTTAAACGTTGTCGTTCCAGATTGACCGAAATGCAGTCCCACGATTATTTGGCGTTAGAGCATTTACCTTAAGTTTGAAGCCAATCACTCGCTGCTTTTTAACTTGATTATTTGTCTCTAAAACGACCTTATTTCCTACGTTATGAAGCGATCAGAGGGTCATCTGCAGCCTTGATAGATGAAACGTTTAAAAAGAGATAAGAATTTATCTAGAAATTAGGTGATTTTTAACTCATCTTTGTCTATAATCCGCCACCTGCCCTCGTTATCCACCACTCTAGGTGGAAGTTGTAAAGCCTAATTCTTTGCTCGAAGGGGCGGGGAAAGGCATTTTTTGTGTTTTTGCCAATAATGGCATTAGCATGTGAGACAGAATTTTAACATTGGGTTTTTGTAAAATGAAGACTACTTTTACTGCTACACCAGAAACAGTCACTCGTGATTGGTTCGTCGTTGACGCCGAAGGTAAAACTTTGGGTCGTATCGCTACTGAAATAGCTTCTCGCCTACGCGGAAAGCATAAGCCAGAGTATACGCCTCATGTTGATACTGGTGACTACATCATCGTTATTAACGCTGAGAAAGTTACCGTGACTGGAAACAAAGCCAAAGGCAAAGTTTACTATTCACACTCTGGTTTCATCGGTGGCATTAAGCAGATAACTTTTGAGAAGCTGCAAGCTCATAAGCCTGAAATGATTATCGAAAAGGCTGTTAAGGGTATGCTACCTAAAGGCCCATTGGGCCGTGCCATGTTCCGTAAGCTTAAAGTTTACGCTGGTACAGAGCATAACCACGCTGCACAACAACCTCAAGTACTTGATATCTAAACGGGATTATAGCAATGGCTGCAACTCAATACTACGGCACTGGCCGTCGCAAAACTTCTACTGCTCGTGTATTCGTTAAAGTAGGTACTGGTAACATTATCGTTAACCAGTTACCTCTAGACGAATATTTCGGTCGTGAAACTTCTCGCATGGTTGTTCGTCAGCCTCTAGAGCTAGTTGAAATGACTGACAAGCTAGACATCATGGTAACTGTTAAGGGTGGTGGTAACACTGGCCAAGCAGGCGCTATTCGTCACGGTATTACCCGTGCGTTGATGGAAATTGACGAGACTCTACGTCCTTCTCTACGTGCTGCTGGTTTCGTTACCCGTGATGCTCGTAAAGTTGAGCGTAAGAAAGTTGGCCTACGTAAAGCACGTAAGAAGCCACAATTCTCTAAGCGTTAATTTTCGCTTTCAGAATTCAAAAAGCCCAGCTATATGCTGGGTTTTTTATTGCCTAGAAATTACCGCTTTGCCTAATCACAATACTTATCAACTTAGTCTGCTTTTTCGAGCGACTCTTCATTCAGGTTGTTGCTTTTACACGTCCTGAACGCTTTCATTTGTATCGGCAAATAAAATCCCTCCGCAATGCACTGGCTAAACCTGTGGCAGATAACGGCTGAAATACGCATGTGCAGCTTTTACGTTGCCATATGTATGGAAGCTTGCCTTTTTGGCTCAGCACACACGACAGCACTATTGAGAGGGATTTTGATTAGCTTATTTGGCTTGTCGGTTATTACGACATTTATCTGAGGTCACACTTACTATAAGATGGCTGAAGAGCAACTCGGTAATCATAGTGGCTAGAGAAGCTGGCTATTAGGAGAGGTAAAGTGCTTTATATTCTTCAGTGTTCGGTACAGGAAATACTTTGTTATGTCTTTTGAGTTAATCATGCTTGCGTTAGGTTTAGTGCTCATCATTGAAGGAATTGGCCCCTTATTATTTCCCAATCGTTGGCGAGCGTATTTAAAAGAAATTTCCAATCAAAATCAGCAGCTTTTGCAACGTTTAGGTGGCTCTTTAGTCACCGTTGGTGTGATTATATTGATTATTTTTTCATAAAATACTTGCCTACCGCCCCTATAGATCTGCTAAAATCCCGTTTTAACCACTACCGTGCAGCAAATAATGGGCAAAAACGTTGTAGTTCTCGGCACCCAATGGGGTGACGAAGGCAAGGGTAAGATAGTAGATCTTCTTACCGAACAGGCTAAATATGTCGTTCGTTACCAAGGTGGCCACAATGCGGGTCATACTCTTGTTATCGATGGCGACAAGACCGTTCTTCATCTTATTCCATCAGGGATCTTACGCGATAATGTAAAATGCATTATTGGTAACGGCGTGGTGCTTGCACCTGACGCACTGATGACTGAAATTAACATGCTTAAAGAGCGTGGCGTACCTGTAGAGGAACGTTTATTAATTTCTGAAGCATGTCCTCTAATTCTTCCATTCCATTGTGCATTAGATATGGCCCGCGAAAAAGCGCGTGGCAATAAAGCTATCGGCACGACGGGTCGTGGAATTGGTCCAGCATATGAAGATAAAGTATCACGTCGCGGTTTGCGTGTAGGCGATCTGTTTAATGCAGAATTGTTTGCAGAGAAACTGAAGGAAGTGATGGCTTATCATAACTTCATGCTGACCGAATACTACAAGTGTGAAGCGGTAGATTACGAAGAGACATTGAAAGATGCTCTAGCAATTGCTGATTACTTGAAGAGTATGTGCGTCGACGTTTCTGAGCTTCTTGATCAGGCACGTAAAGCCGGTGAGCCAATTCTATTTGAAGGTGCTCAAGGCACGTTACTCGATATTGACCATGGTACTTATCCATTTGTAACCTCTTCTAATACTACCGCAGGTGGTGTTGCTACGGGTTCTGGATTTGGTCCTCGTCATCTAGATTACGTTTTGGGTATCATGAAGGCATACACCACTCGTGTTGGTGCAGGTCCGTTCCCTACGGAATTGAAAAACGAAATTGGTGACTACTTAGGTACTAAGGGTCATGAGTTTGGTGCGACTACAGGTCGTAAACGCCGTCCAGGTTGGTTAGATGTTGTCGCGATGAAGCGTGCAGTTCAAATCAACAGCGTAAGCGGCTTCTGCTTGACTAAACTAGATGTTCTAGACGGTCTTAAAGAAGTGAAGATTTGTGTTGGTTATGAGTATCCTGATGGAACTGTAGCAACTACAACACCGCTAGCAGCAGAAGGCTATGAGCAGGTTACGCCTGTTTTAGAAACTCTGCCTGGTTGGAGCGAAACAACTTACGGAGCGACTACTGTAGAGCAACTGCCACCGGCAGCAATCAACTACATTAAGCGTTTAGAAGAGTTGCTAGAAACGCCGATTGATATTATCTCAACGGGTCCGGATAGAAACGAGACCATGATTCTAGTGAATCCGTTTAGTTAATAAGAAGAGGCCGCGTTTAGCGGCCTTTTTATTAGCGGTTATTGATGTTTTACCGTCGTCGATAGTCTGTTTCGGTAAGGCCATGTATTAGTTGTTCTCCACAAATATCCTCCTGCACAGCGAAAATAACCTAATAGCACGGCCATTCTAGTTCGGTTAAATATCTCTATTATTTTACGACAATAATGCGTTATTAGCTTTTCCCTTAGCTCGCTCATCATCGCTCAAGACTGGTACTGCATTGATTATTCGCTATCATAGAGAGGCGAACAAAAGCTAAGTTCGAAAGATAAATAGCCCCCAGAGACTAATATTTAAAACCGCGTAATCAGAAATGGTTAATGTGCAGTTAGTACTCAAGAAATGCGGTATACTGCCGATGAGAAAAGACAGATGTGCTTAGAATTTGCTTTTAACAGACTCGATATTTAGTGCTTGAATTAACCCACTGTCATTGAGAGACCTTATGCTGCGTTATGTATTAATTATTGTATTATCGATAATTTCTTTGCCTAGTCTGGCGACTCCGAAAGCGGTAGACGTCTATACTCAAGAGCAACTTGTTGATTTAATTCGTACCAAAAGCTATTTAACCCAAGTTAAAGGCGATGACTGTCAAATTGTAGAAGATATTGAAGCAAGAGCTGAAGTGCTAAAGCAGCCTTTGTATCAGTATCTTTGGGCTGAAATGCTCAATCATGGGATCTGCGTAAAGGCCAATCCGCCGCGTGGGATCTCGATGTTAAAAACCTCAGCAGAGCAAGGCAGTGCTGAAGCCATGGTTAGAATGGCAGAGTATTACCATGACGGTAAATTCGTCATGGAAGATAAAGAACGTGCTGTGCACTATGTGCTACCAGCAGCCGCGACAGGTGATTTACCTGCGCGAATGATGTTGGTTCGGTTATTTGGTGAAGGCTATGGTAGCCCCCGCGATTATGAAACTGGTTTTCATTGGCTATACAACGAAGTTTTTAGCGATGAAACGGTACAAACCGAAGCAACCAATTTGTTAAAGGTGTTAGAGGCAAAAATGCCGCCCAGCGCAATAGCTAGGGCAAAGAAAGAACACCTGAGAACGCAACAATAAGCATAGCTGAGAGCAGCCATGCCAATAATTTGGAAAATGAATGATACAAGATCCGCATATTAAGCGAGAGCAAGAAAACTACGAGAACCCGATCCCAAGTCGCGAGTATATTTTAGAATACTTACGCTCTCAAACGTCACCCCTTACCCGTGAACACATTGCAAACGCACTTAAAATCGAAGGCGAAGAACAGCTAGAAGCTATCCGTCGTCGTTTGCGTGCAATGGAGCGTGACGGTGAACTCGTATTTACTCGCGGTAAATCATATGGCTTACCAGAAAGAATGGATTTGCTAACAGGCACCGTCATAGGCCATCGCGATGGCTTTGGATTCTTAAAGTTAGCAGAGGGTGGAGACGACCTTTATATTAATAACCGTGACATGATGATGTATTTTCACGGTGACAAAGTACTGGCACAAAAAGCAGGCGTTGACCGTAAAGGGCGTCGTGAAGCTAGAATTGTACGTTTAGTTGAACAACGGAGCGCCGCACTTGTTGGCCGCTTCCATCTTGATGCTGGTATGGGCTTCGTTATCGCTGACGATCGTCGTGTCACTCAAGAGATACTGATCGCTGAAGAAGACCGTTTAGGCGCGAGACAAGGCGATATCGTTGTTTTAGAACTCACTCGTCGACCTGGACGCTATGTTAAAGCGGCCGCAAAAGTGACCGAAGTACTTGGCCAGCAAATGGCGCCGGGCATGGAAATTGAGATAGCACTACGCAATTATGACTTACCACACGAGTGGTCTGCACTGATTGAAAAGAAGCTTAAAAAGATCCCTGATGAAGTGACCGACGCGGACAAAGAAGGTCGTGTCGATCTACGTCAATTGCCTTTAGTCACGATTGATGGTGAAGACGCGCGAGACTTCGATGATGCAGTGTACGCCGAGAAGAAAAAGTCAGGTGGCTGGCGCTTATGGGTAGCCATTGCTGATGTGAGCCATTATGTGCGCACAGAGTCTGCATTAGACAGAGAAGCCCGTTCACGTGGCAACTCGGTTTACTTCCCATCGCAAGTGATCCCGATGTTGCCAGAGAAGATCTCTAATGGATTATGTTCTTTGATGCCAGAGGTCGACCGTCTTTGCATGGTTGCTGAGATGACCATCTCTGCCGCTGGCAAGTTATCAGGATATAAGTTTTACCCTGGCGTTATGCACTCTCATGCCCGTCTAACCTATACCCAGGTAGCGGATATGCTTGAAGGCGGTGAGGTGAGTGATAAGCTTAAACCTATCTTCCCTCATCTGCAGACACTGCAATCTCTGTATCTGACATTAGATGGGATTCGTGCAGACCGTGGTGCCATTGCTTTTGAAACCACAGAAACGCAGTTTGTATTTAATGAACAGCGTAAAATCGATAAAATCATACCGCGAAATCGTAATCAAGCGCATAAGATCATTGAAGAATGCATGATCTTAGCCAATGTTGCCTCTGCTAAGTTTGTTAAAAAGCACAAAGGTGAGGTGTTATATCGCGTACATGAATCACCATCGGAACAAAAGCTAACCAACTTTAAGGATTTCCTTAAAGAGCGTGGCTTGACGATGGAGGGTGGACTCGAGCCGACACCAAAAGATTACCAAGCGGTAATGGAGCAAATTGCCGACAGACCGGACGCTGAGCTTATTCAAATAATGTTACTGCGTTCAATGAAGCAAGCAACATATACCCCCGATAACGAAGGGCATTTCGGTCTAGCATTGGAAGAGTATTCGCACTTTACTTCACCAATACGCCGTTATCCTGACTTGATTTTGCACCGAGTGATCCGTTACTTGTTAGCAAAAGAAGAGGGCAATCTTGCCGACCAGTGGACTGCTGACGGTGGTTTCCAATACAAGATTGAAGAACTTGATCAGCTGGGTGTTGAGTGTTCTACCACAGAGCGACGCGCAGATGAAGCCACTCGAGATGTGAGTGATTGGCTCAAATGTGAGTTTATGCAAGACCATGTTGGTGACACGTTTGAAGCCGTTATCGCATCCGTGACTCACTTTGGTATGTTTGTACGCCTCAATGATCTATTCATCGACGGGTTAGTGCATATCTCTAGCCTTGGCAGTGATTATTATCAGTACGATAATATGCGCCAACGCTTAGTGGGTGAAGCATCTGGACAAGTGTATCAAATTGGCGATACGGTCACGGTAAAAGTGGCGGCCGTCAACCTCGATGATCGCCAAATCGACCTGATGATGGAAGGTGACTCTGCTGGTGGGAAACGCCGTAAGCCGAGTAAGCCAATGACCGCCAGAGAGCGCGTCAATCGTGAAGGCGCTAAGATTGCCGATAAAGAAAAGAGCGCTTCTAAAGGCAAGCGTACAAGTGGTGGTAGAAGTGGATCCAAAGCGACATCGGGTTCAAAATTTGCAACCAAAAACAAATCAAGCAGTGGTAGCCAAGCTCCCACGACTAAGACCAAAGCTTCAGCAACAAAGTCTTCGGCTAAAAAAGCCAAGCCAGCGAAGCGTAAAACGAGTAAGAAATAGATGAAAAAGCAAGATATTACCTTTGGTTTGCATGCCGTTGAATCTGTATTACAGAATAGCCCTGAGCGTGTTATCGAAATGTGGGTGTTACAAGGACGCGATGATAAGCGACTGACTCCGATATTAGAAATTGCAGCGGAATGGGGCGTGACAATACAGTATGCGTCACGTAAAGCGTTAGATGATAAGTCTGCTGGCGGTCAACACCAAGGTGTTGTGGCTAAAGTCAAAGTAGCCAAAATTCTCAATGACAGCGATCTCAATGCGATGTTGGAAGAGACCGAAACACCTTTCTTATTGATTTTGGACGGAGTAACCGATCCACACAATTTGGGTGCTTGTTTACGTAACGCCGATGCTGCAGGTGTACAAGGTATTATTGTACCGAAAGATAACTCTGTTGGTTTGACACCTGTTGTCAGCAAAGTGGCTTGTGGCGCCGCTGAGATTGTTCCGTTATATCAAGTGACTAACTTGGCGCGAACCATGCGTAGTTTACAGGATAAAGGTATATGGATTATTGGCGCGGCAGGTGAAGCTGATTGTGAGCTTTTTCAAGCAAGTCTAACGGGCCCTATTGCTATTGCGATGGGCTCAGAAGACAAAGGCCTTCGCCGTCTAACACGTGAGAGTTGCGACACTTTAGTGTCTATTCCTATGGCGGGTAGTGTTTCAAGCTTAAACGTGTCAGTGGCGACAGGTGTCTGCTTATTCGAAGCGGTACGTCAACGTCTTACTAAGACTAAGTAAGCAACCTATTACGGTCTAGTTTTCCGTATAAGCGCTTAATATTAAATGCCGATGGGGTTTGTGCCTCATCGGCATTTTTGTATTTGGATGTTTTCAAATTAGACTGATTTGCTCGTGATGGTAGAAGGGTGACAGAGTTGAGCATTGGTTTTTATTTAATTGCTATTTAACTTTAATACAACATGCAGTAACTTAGTCGGACTCACTAGAAGAACAGGATGCCTTAATGCGAAATCCAATTTTATCCTTATGCGTGCTAAGTTCAATTGCCGCTGCAGCCCCGACTTTTGCTGAAGAAGATAAATACCTATGGTTAGAAGATGTAGAGGGCGCGAAGCCTTTGGAGTGGGTTAAGCAACAAAATGCTATCTCTGCGAAGGAAATCAAAGCCTATAACGGCTTTGATGGATTAGTCAGCAACAGTTTAGCGATTCTGAACAATAAGGAACGCATCCCGTATGCAAGCCGCATGGATGGCTTTCTTTATAACTTTTGGAAAGATGAAAACCACGTGCGTGGTATTTATCGTCGAACGACGATGGAAGAGTACACCAAGGCTGAACCCCAATGGGAGACGGTGTTAGATATTGATGCCTTAGGCAAGGCTGAAGGCGTTAAGTGGGTTTATAAAGGCATGAGTTGTCGTTATCCCGATTATGACCGTTGTCTGGTGTCGCTATCACGCGGTGGAGCGGATGCAGTTGAGGTACGGGAGTTTGATTTAACGAGTAAGTCATTTGTCGATAAAAAGCAGCAGCCCTTTGCCTTAGATGAAGCTAAATCTAGTGTTAGTTGGATAGATAAAAACACCGTTTTTGTTGGAACTGATTTTGCTGATGGCAACAGCCTTACCGATTCAGGCTATCCTAGAGTGGTTAAGCAGTGGCAGCGAGGAACACCTTTATCTGCTGCAAAAACTATTTTTAGCGGTGATAAAACATCAGTAGCAGTCTCCGGCTATGTCATTTATGACGACAAAAAATCGCTACAGTTAGTATCTGAAAGCCTTACTTTTTATACCGCGCAGCACTATGCATATCGCAATGACAAACTCATTGCTTTGCCATTGCCAATAGATACGGATATTAAAGGCTATTTCAATGATCAGCTTTATATCGAACTTAAAAGTGACTTAACGATAGCAGGTAAGACTTTTAAGCAAGGCGCTATTGTTTACACGGATCTCGATAAGCTTATCGCTCAGAAACCAGAATTTAGTGTCTTGGTTGAGCCAACTGCAACAGCTTCAATTTCACAAGTACGATTCACTAAAAGCACCATTCTTATTACTTGGCTCGATAACGTTAAAAGTAAGTTGATGCGTTACGTGCAAAAGAAGGGTCAATGGCAAGCCGAACAAGCCCCATTTGCAGTAAACGGCACATTGAGTGTGTTTGGTGGTGAAGATAACAGTGATGAGGTTTTTGTTGATTACACCAGTTTCTTGGAGCCAGCAAGTCTGTATTTGTTCGATAGCAACAGCATGAAGGCTAAAAAAATAAAGGCAATGAAACAGCAGTTTGCTGCTGATAAGTTTGAGACTAAGCAATATTTCGCTATATCAAAGGACGGCACTAAAGTGCCTTATTTTGTGGTCATGGCTAAAAATCTGACGCTAGATGGCACTAATCCAACATTACTTTATGGCTATGGCGGTTTTGAAATCTCATTACGCCCATCATATTCAGCAACCATCGGTAAAAATTGGCTTGAGCAAGGCGGCGTATATGTCTTGGCTAATATTCGCGGTGGTGGTGAATATGGCCCCGCATGGCATCAAGCAGCACTCAAAGAAAATCGCCATAAAGCTTATGAAGATTTTGAAGCAATAGCGCAGGATTTAATTGCCAGAAAAATCACCTCAAGTAAACATTTAGGGATCCAGGGGGGCAGCAATGGCGGCCTACTCATGGGCGCGGCGTTTACACGTAAGCCAGAGCTATATAATGCGGTAGTTTGCCAAGTGCCGTTGCTCGATATGAAGCGCTACAATAAATTGCTCGCGGGTGCGAGTTGGATGGGCGAATATGGCGACCCTGATATCCCCGCTGAGTGGGATTATATTAAAGAATTCTCGCCATACCATAATTTAAAGGCGAACACGGCTTACCCTAAAGTGTTCTTTACCACTTCAACTCGAGATGATCGTGTTCATCCCGCGCATGCGCGTAAAATGGTGGCGAAAATGGAAGGTATGGGGATAGACGTGTTGTATTACGAAAATATAGAGGGTGGTCATGCCGGGGCGGCAGATAATAATCAAGCTGCTGAATTAAGCTCAATGGTCTATGCCTATTTAATGCAGCAACTTAGGTAGTCTGGACGTTAAGCCATTCAGCTAGACGATACGAGTAAAAAATAATCTTAATGAAGCTGATTATGTTTTTACTCGTATTGCTCACACTTTGGGATAGCATTATTGTTTGCTTTAATGAATCAGATCGACGTTGATTTTCTACATTGATAACGTCGAGCCGCAACTTAAGTACTCAAGCCGTCACATCATTATTGAAAGGTATAAAGTAAATTAAAGGTAGTGATGGTATCTGTTTGTTTTGAGCCTTCTGGCACCACCTGAGTGTATTTGATATTGACACCAATCTTGAACGCCCAATCTTGAAAAAGAGTATTTTTGTAGCTCATATCTAGGGTTAGCGTGTTGTTATCTTCACCCGCTTCTGACGTCAAATCTGCATTCAGAGTCGTATATTCTTGTAGTTTTTGCTCAAACTTTGCCGCAGTACGGAGAATGACATCTTTATTTGCATCTGGCTCTGGAATGCTATCGGTGGCGATAGGCAAGTTATATCGATAACCTGGACCCACTTCTAAGCTTAATGTTGTACTAGAGTTGGCGATGGCATCGAAACCATAACCACCTGATATTGTTGATATACGTGTATAACTACCAAATTTATCCCAGGTAAAATCACCTCGACCAAAAACATAGCCACTATAGAATTTATAACTTGATTGAAGTTGTAGCTCATACTTTTCAGAGGTGGTCTTTTCATCATCGGCGGCAAAGTAGGCTTTAAAAGTACCTTCTTGTCGTGTCGCGTCCGTGTCATAAACAATTTTTGTTCTGCCGTTAAAGCTGCTCGATTGAGTGTTGCCCGTATTGAGTTGAAAGCCCGCTTCAATTTCAGCGGTTAAGTCACTTGGTGGCTCTTGATAGTCAGGCGGAACAAGTGCAAAGGCTGCTGGGGAGCAACAAAGAGCAAAGGCGGTAGTGAGGATTCTAGGCATTATTATTATTCTTGGTGTGTTGCTTTAGGTTGAAAGTAAAATCATGCAATGCGACATCATACCTAGAATCAACACTAGCGCAAACAAGATTCCAGCTTGAGATTAATGCCTATCGAATGAATGACTCCATTATTTGTCCTAAAGCTTATATATCCCCATAAACAACGTTACTTGACATACATAACAGGGCTTTTATGGCTAATTAGAGAGGAATAGGGGAATAAGGTGATTATTGCTTGAATTGTGCCGCTAGTTTATGTAAGATTCCGCGGCTTAAATCAGTCACTTTAATTAGTTCCTTGCCTCTATTAGGTTTGACTGAGCCAACAACGAGGCTAGATAACCGTAAGGAGCAAAAAATGCGTCATTATGAAATCGTATTTTTAGTTCACCCTGATCAGAGTGAGCAAGTGCCAGGTATGATCGAGCGTTACACTGGTATAATTACCGAAGCTGGTGGCCAAATCCACCGTTTAGAAGATTGGGGCCGTCGTCAATTGGCTTACCCAATCATCGAGTTGCATAAAGCTCATTACGTTCTTATTAACGTAGAAGCTACTGCAGAAACGGTTGAAGAGCTAGAAACAGCTTTCCGTTTCAACGACGCTGTTTTGCGTAGCATGGTTATGCGTACTAAAGCTGCCATGACTGAAGCATCTCCAATGGCTAAAGCTAAAGACGAACGCGATACACGTCGTTCATCTGAAGAGCGTGCACCAGCACCTCGCGCAGAAGCTACTGAAGAAGTTAAAGAAAGCGCTGAAAACACTGCTGAGTAAGTTTTTTTGTGACCACAAACCATTTTGTATTAGCAGGAACCATTACGCGTTCTAGACGATTTGATAGTCCAGCAGGCATTGCCCATACGGTATTGATGTTGGAACACAAATCTCAACGTTACGAAGCAGAAATGTTACGCAACGTTTATTGTCAAATTCAAGTTGTGTTGAGTGGTGAACGCTTTAATAGCGTTACAGAAAATCTGAAAGCCGGCGTTGAAATCCAAGTCGAAGGTTTCCTTAATCTGCAACAGAGCAGAAATGGTCAAAATCGTTTGGTTTTACACGCCGAAAATGTCGAATTGAAAACTTAGGAGACTGTCACATGGCACGTTATTTCCGTCGTCGCAAGTTCTGCCGCTTTACTGCAGAAGGCGTTACCGAGATCGATTACAAAGATATCGTTACTTTGAAGAACTATATCACTGAAAGTGGTAAAATTGTTCCAAGTCGTATCACTGGTACAAATGCTAAATATCAACGTCAACTAGCTCGCGCTATCAAGCGTGCTCGTTATCTTTCTCTACTGCCGTATACTGATTTACATCAGTAAACTGCATTAATTTAGAGGAATATAAAATGAACGTTATTTTACTTGATAAAATCGCTAACCTAGGCAACTTGGGTGACCAAGTTTCTGTAAAATCAGGTTACGCACGTAACTTCCTTTTACCACTAGGTAAAGCTGTTGTTGCTAACGCTGCTAACACTGAAGTCTTTGAAGCACGTCGTGCTGAATTAGAAGCTAAGTTAGCTGGCCAATTAGCTGCTGCTACATCTCGTGCAGAGATCATCAATGCACTTGAGTCTGTTGTTATCGCTTCTAAAGCTGGTGACGAAGGCAAGCTATTTGGATCTATTGGTAACCGTGACGTAGCTGATGCAGTTACTGCTGCTGGCGTTAAGCTTGCTAAAAGCGAAGTACGTCTACCATTAGGTGCATTGCGCAACACTGGTGACTTTGAAGTTGAAGTTCAACTTCATACTGAAGTTAAAGCTATTGTTAAGATTTCTGTTGTTGCAGAAGCTTAATATATTGCATTAATACCTTTTGGTATTAGCAAAGTTTTAATTTAAAACACCGCACTAATTTGATTAGCGCGGTGTTTTTTTATGTCTGAAAAGCAGGAAAAGCAGGAATAGCAGGAAAAGCAGGAATAGCAGGAATAGCAGGAATAGCAGGAATAGCAGGAATAGCAGGAATAGCAGGAATAACAGGAATAACAGGAATAACAGGGAAAGCGAGAAGAGTAGGGTGATGGAATGATTGTTGTGAATTAAAAAGGCATATCAGCTGCGCTGTATATGCCTTTTTTCAGTTTTATATTTGTTTAATTTCTAACTAAATCGAGCTCTTCGATTAAGTTGTCAGCATGATCTACTTCATCCATCATCCACAGTATGTATCGAATATCGACATGTACCGCTCGGGTAATTGTTGGGTTGAAGAACCAGTCTTTGGTAATGGCTTCGTAAGTCGAGTCAAAGTTAAGACCGACTAGCTCGCCTTTGCCGTTAAACACCGGTGAACCTGAATTACCACCAGTGGTGTCGACACTTGATAAGAAGTTGACGGGGACAGAGTTAAATTGTTCTGGCTTGTCTAAGCATGAGAATAGTCGGCATAACCAAGAAGCGGGATCTTGATAAACATTCTCTACTTTATGACTACCATAACGCTGTTCTTCAATCGCTTTTAATAGCTTAGCCGGTGCATTGAAAGGCTCGATGCCGGTACTTTTGGCTGGGATCCCTTCTAAGCGAGTAAACGGCTGCTTGTAGAGCGCATCTTTAGACTGGTATCCATCAACCATCCCGTAGGTGATCCGTAGCGTGCCGTTGGCATCAGGGTATACTGGCCAGTTATTTGATTTGTAGTAGGCGATAATGGCTTTCATGTAATCAGGACGTGCCATTGATAGCTGACCCGCCATTGTTTTTGCTTCCTTTTCGGCTGCCATATTTTTCTCATATAATGAGACTGCAAGGCGAATAAAAGGGTCAGCACTGGTTTCGAATACGCTTGCGTCAGCATCCATCCAAGCAAGTCGCTTCTGTTTATCCGTTAACGATGTTAGTGCATAAAGTGCATCCAATTTTTCAGACAATGTGATTTCAACATCCCCTTCATTTAGTGCTGCATCAAGTTCGCTAACACGAATATCTTGGTTTAGATAAGCTTCTAAGTCTTGTAACCATAGTGTTTTATCGACGCTAATGGCAAAGCTCGAATCAAGGCGTTTTAGGCGTGCTTTAAACATCTTCATGTCACGCTGTTGATAACCTTCTTCGCGCTTAGCATCGGGCTTGGTTTTCTCTTTTGCCAAACGGTACAGCTTGTTAGCGGTATCGAGTAGCGCGCTGCTTTGAGCACTGTCGAAATAGTAACGTGTTTGACGTTGTTTACGCTGCTCAACCAGTAAGGTTTCGAGCTCATCAAACTGAGTTTGAAAAGACATGTACGTTTTGTCTTGCGCTAACCAAGCTTTAAAATTATCTTCACGGGCTTGCTTAATGCCTGCTATATCGGTGGCTTTAAATCCATCGAGCAGTCCGTTGTACTTTTTCATACGGTTGGCCATGCCTGCAAGCTTACCCGCATATTTAATCTTAACGTCGTTATTCGCGGCGCTCATCGCTTCAATGGTATCGATGCGTAGCTGGTAGCGTGCTGCGAGTGTGGGGTATAACCAATCGCTGGCAAACTTGAGTTCACTTGTTAAGCGATAGCGGCTGGTTGAACCTGGATAACCGGCGACAAAAACACCGTCGCCAGCTTTAACACCGTCGGCGTTGATTTTTAGATAGCTCTTTGGCACATAAGGCACGTTGTCTTTGTTGAATATCGCAGGTTTACCATCTTTACCAACATAGGCACGTAAGAAGGTGAAATCAGCTGAATGGCGTGGGTATTCGTAGTTATCGATGTCACCGCCAAAAGCCGCGGCACTTTCTGGTGGCGCATATACCAAACGAACATCTCGTATAATGAGCTGTTTAGTGAGGTAGTATTCTAAGCCATTGTGAAAGCTTCGCACTGAGCAGCGATAGTTGTCATCACTTTCACACTCTTTAACCAGTGCCTTGCGGTTGGCTTGAATGTTTTCAAAGCGAACCAGTGGATCCTTGCCGATATCTTTTTTTACCTGTGCAGATACGTCGGTTACGGCTTCAGTAATATAAAGACGTTCATTAGGACCTGCAGTCGGTTCTTTATCTTTACTGCTTGCTAAAAAACCATCCGCGAGATAATTATGTTCTTTTTTACTGTTATATTGAATCGCGCGGTAGGCACAATGATGGTTTGTGACAACTAAGCCTTGGGGCGAAACAAAACTGGCGGTACAATAGCCCAAACCGACAACAGCGTTCATAGGGTAGCTCGTGAGATCCGCTAGCTGTTTAGCGGGAATATCAATACCACGTTCGCTAAGTTTGTCAGCGATTGAGGGCATTTGATACGGCTGCCACTGTCCTTCATCGGCCTTAACCACAGAGGATGACAACATCCCTGTAGAGAGAGCAATAGCGGCAATCAATGCATTGCGCATGTTCTTTCCTTATTTTGTTATTGTGTGTTTTTTACCTGCAGGTCGAATGTTGTTAATTGCCTGCTCTGCTTGAGCCCGTTTTATACCACATTTTGCCTAATCGTTGGAATTTTGGAGATTTAATGTCACAGCAACGCCCCTTTAAACCTAAAGCAAAGCCCAGAGATCTGCAGATGGATGCGCTAAAGATGCCACCGCATTCAATTGAAGCAGAGCAATCTGTTTTAGGTGGCTTGATGTTAGATTCTGATGCATGGGACAGAGTTGCTGAAGCCGTCGTTAAAGAAGATTTTTATTCTCGCGCTCATGCAACGATTTTCACGGCGATGGAATCTTTAGTGAGTGCCGGTAACCCTATCGATTTGATCACGGTTTCAGAGCAGTTAGAGCTCACCGATCAATTAGAAGATGTCGGCGGCTTTGCTTATATTGGTGAAATTGCCAAGAACACGCCGAGTGCCGGTAATATTCACTCTTACGCTGACATTGTGCGTGAGCGTGCCGTCGTTCGCGACATGATTAAAGTGGCCAATGAAATTGCTGACGCCGGTTTTAATCCTGAAGGGCGTAACTCGGGTGAACTACTTGATTTAGCTGAGACAAAAGTATTTAAGATTGCTGAGCAGCGCGCTAACGCTAACGAAGGCCCTGAAGACATAAAAAGCATTCTGGAAAAAACCGTCGATAAAATTGAAGAGCTATACAATAACCCGACCAACGGTGTCACCGGGGTGTCGAGCGGTTTCGGCGAACTCGACAAAATGACAGCAGGCTTCCAGTCGGGGGATTTAATTATTGTCGCAGCGCGTCCTTCAATGGGTAAAACCACGTTTGCGATGAACTTGTGTGAGCAAGCGGCATTGAATGAAGATAAACCCGTGCTTATTTTCAGCTTGGAGATGCCGTCAGAACAGATCATGATGCGTATGTTGGCATCACTTGGACGAGTCGATCAGACCAAAATTCGTACCGGCCAGTTAGATGATGATGATTGGGCACGTGTATCGTCCACTATGGGCATCATGCTTGAGCAAGGTAAGATGTATATCGATGATGGTTCAGGTTTAACACCTACCGATGTGCGAAGCCGAGCAAGACGTGTTGCGCGTGAATATGGCGGGCTATCGATGATCATGATCGATTACCTCCAATTGATGCAGGTTCCCGCACTGAAAGATAACCGTACTTTGGAAATTTCTGAGATTTCTCGCTCACTAAAAGCTTTGGCGAAGGAGCTAGAAATCCCCGTTGTAGCACTATCACAGCTAAACCGTTCATTGGAGCAACGTGCTGATAAACGTCCAATTAACTCAGATTTGCGTGAATCTGGTGCAATTGAGCAAGATGCGGATTTGATCATGTTTATTTACCGTGACGAAGTGTATAACGATGATTCTGAAGATAAAGGCACCGCAGAGATTATTATTGGTAAGCAGCGTAACGGCCCAATTGGGCGTGTGCGGTTAACATTCCAAGGCCAATACTCTCGTTTTGATAATTATGCTGGCCCACAGTTTGAAGAAGATTAAATCGAGTTTATAAAAGCTTTTATGCAACACAATTAACTACAATAGAGCCTCATTGAGGCTCTTATTTTTTGATTAGATACAACAAGGTTACTCTTGAAACCATTCCCACGAGCAGAAATCAGCCGTAAAGCGCTCAAGCATAATTTAGCGCGGCTACATGAGTTAGCACCGTCAAGCAAAGTCATGGCGGTGGTTAAAGCTAATGGCTATGGTCATGGCTTACTTAATGTTGCCCAATGCTTAGATGATGCCGATGGTTTTGGCTTAGCTCGCTTAGAAGAAGCGTTAGCGCTACGCGCCGGTGGCGTAAAAGCCAAACTACTCTTGCTCGAAGGCTTTTTTAGGGTGGGCGATCTGACAACGCTAGTGGAACATAATATCGATACTGTGGTGCATCATGAATCTCAGCTTGAGATGTTAGAAAGCGCTGCTCTGGCAAAACCGGTGACCGTTTGGCTTAAAGTCGATAGCGGAATGCATCGTCTTGGTTTTTCTCCTGAACAGTTTGATTCAACTTATCAAAGGCTATTAGCCAATGATAATGTTGCCAAGCCTATTCATTTAATGACGCATTTTGCCTGCGCTGATGAGCCGAATAATCCGAGTACGGCAGCGCAACAGAAAGTGTTTGACGCGTTAACGCAAAATTTGCCTGGAGATCGCACTTTAGCCAATTCTGCTGGCACACTTTTCTGGCAGCCAAGCCAAGCAGACTGGATTAGACCGGGGATTGCACTTTATGGTGTGTCACCTGTTTTAGGGGATTTAGGCACAAAGCACGGATTGATCCCCGCGATGGATTTAGTATCGCAATTGATTGCAATTAGAGACCATAAAGCGGGCGATCCAGTAGGATATGGTAGCTTTTGGACTGCGGAAACAGACACCAAATTGGGTGTCGTCGCGATAGGTTATGGTGATGGTTATCCGCGTAATGCTCCGCTTGGCACACCAGTGTTGGTGAATGGGCGTGTGGTGCCGATTGTGGGCAGAGTGTCGATGGACATGCTAACGGTTGATCTTGGTGTCGATGCAAAAGATAAAGTGGGCGATCTTGCTGTCTTATGGGGGAAAGATCTGCCCGTTGAAGAGGTCGCTGAACATATTGGTACCATAGCCTACGAGCTCGTCACCAAACTTACACCTCGAGTCGCTGTTTGCCTAGATTGAGCAAGTAACAAATTTATGTGCTGCTGTGATGAGGCCGGATGCCCATCATCGGTGTGAAGATGTCTTAAATTGAAAATACATTCATTAATTCCCGCTGCAATGTTGTTGATGCAGCCAATGGCATTTGCCAACCCTATTATAGAAACAAAGCCGCAAATTCAATCGGCTAATACTACCGATACACCATCAGAACCACCGCAAGCTGACTTAGCCGTTGCAACGCCACCCAGTGCCGAATTCGTCGCCGTGCCGTTTGCGTTCTCGTCTGAATCGCTGAGTACCGCATTGGGCGGAGCCGTGGTAGTGAAGCATGCTGGCCAAGTACAAGCCTCTATATTGGGCATTGGTTTATACAGTTCTAACGACAGTTGGGTGACCTATTTAAGTGCACGTAATTATCAAATCCCTCAAGTCGATAGCTGGCTATTTTCGATAGAAACCTATCAAGCCCAGTTTAAAGAGGGGATCTATTATCTCTCTGAATTGGCAGAACTCAATCAAGGGGCGAGTCAAGAGGCTGATAAAGTCGTTACCCTTGGTGATGAGTCATACACTCGATTTCATGCTCAATATGTGTTGCCTTGGGGCCGAGGCGTTAATGGTGCCGCCCGCAGTCTTGCAAGATCTACTGAAGCAATTAAGTGGAACCCGTTAACATCGGGTGTGACGAGCATTAAAGTCAGTCCATTTGTGCAAACGCGCGAGCTGCAAGGCTATGAGTATTTGCCACAAAAATCCCAAGGTGTCGCATTAGAGCTCGATTGGGATAATCGTGACAATGGTCAAAATAGCACTCAAGGTGGCCAAACAAGCCTCAAGTTCAGTCGAGACTTTGGCTCTGAAGAGCGCAGCAGTTGGACAACCTGGGAGTTTGAACAAAGTGCATTTTTTGCCATTGGGGCTAGTGATTGGTTTGCTAAGCAGATCATGGCGTTTAACTTCTACTTAGCTGACACGCCAACTTGGAATACACAAAGCGGCGATAACTATCATCGCCCGCCGACATTCGCTGGGATCAGTTTAGGTGGTTTTGACCGCTTACGAGGCTATGCCAGTAAGCGTTTTACCGGACGCTCGGCGGTACTTTATTCCGCCGAGTACCGAATTCAGCCAAGATGGCAGCCGTTACAAGAGTGGCCCGTGTTTAACTTATACAATGTACCTTGGTGGCAATGGGTTGCATTTGCCGAGGCAGGGCAGGTTGCCGATGAGTTTAATGCAGAAGCGTTGCACGATGACTTAAAGTGGTCAGCGGGTATTGGCGCAAGGTTTGAAGTCGAAAGTGTTGTCGTTAGAGCTGAGCTGGCTTTTGGCAGTGAAGATCGTCAATTCTGGGTGATGGTGAATCAGCCCTTCTAAAGCAAAGGTGTTAATGGCGGTATTTGATGGCTTTCTATCGAAGTCATTTCTCAGGGTAGTTGCTCTTGAATACACAAAAAAGGCACCCGAGGGTGCCTTTGGCTTTTGCAGGGATAAATCGTTAGAGTAAACCTAGGGACAAGTTAGGACTCTGTTGTTACTGGGACTGCTTATAAAGTAAATCCATGATGCTCCATTACTTTTTCCGGGCTGTGGCAAGTCGCACAGGCTTCTTTCGCATCTTTTGCGTTACCCGCATCATTGACATCAACAATATGCTCGGCATCTTTATTGGCACCGAAATAACCACCATTGCTGTTGATATGAGACATTGCTGAGTCAGACAGGTACTTCTGGTGACAGCTCATACACGCTGCCGCATCAGGAGAGGCATACCAAGTTTCAACAACTTCATCAGCAGCCGGGCTTTGAGTGCTAGGAATCGCATGAGCTTGACCTGCATTACGGCCTAACTCAAAACCATACTTAAGACCACCATAACCTTCTACAGCCGAGTGACACGTTGTACAATCAGTCTTAAGGATTGTGCCGCTACCACCGTGACCATTATCATGACCTTGCGCTTTATGGGCTTTGTACATGAAGCTTGTTGATTTAAGTAAGTCAGCACCATTGCTGGCTTTGCCATTACCTTTAAGGCTCTTATCGTTAGTATGACAAGCGATACAGTTCACACCATTTGAATCATGGTAGAACTCATAGCTATGACAACCATGACAAGAGGCAGTATCGACAATCGAACGACGTTCGCCGACAACGGCTTCAGCATTGGCTAGCACAGTGCGATAAGCAGGGGTTTGAACATAAGCTGGGTAGGCGTTTTCAGCATCACAGCCAGTACGCTTGTCTGTTCCTTCTTCAAAACACACTTTAAGTACGGGGAGTACTTCTAATGAACGTGAACCGATGTCAGTTGGGAAGTTAATGGTCACAGCTACACTCACTGTGTTATCAGCATTCCAAATCGCTTTAGTCTCATCTTTAATATCGATGCGACGTTGGCTATAGGGTGCTTGATTGTAATCAGGGTAATCTTTTTCTACATCCCAGCTCACGACCATGTATGGCTTACTATAACCTTGCTTATAGACTTCATCTTTAGAGGCTAACTCACCATTCGCATCCATCACTTTCATGTCAAACTTAATCAGATTAGCAGCATCGATAGTCACATTCATCACTTCAACACTGTAATCTTTAGCCGCTTGGTAAGGCTTAGCAGCTTGTGCATGCACTTCGACACTATGACAATCGGTACAAACCAATTCAGGGTTCTTATCTGACTTATGCTGTGCAGGTGAGTCTGTATGGCAACCCGTACATGCGTTTGCATTCGCATTGGTAAGCCACAGATCTTTGTCTGCTAGTTCTTCATCTTGGACATGGCAAACTGCACAGTCCATAAAGGGTTTAGTTGGGAAAGCAGGATAATCGAATGCATGATCGCCACCGTAGCCAGCGATGGTATAAGGCATAGGAACAACATTACCTTCGGCATCTTTACCTTCACGCTCAGGTCCCATATGGATAGCATGCAGCATATGGCCTAATTCAACAGAAACATCATTTGGATCAGAGACGATTCCGTTATGGCATGACTGGCAATTTTCAAGGTCAAGTCTGCGACCACCGTGAGCCTTTAAGCTGTCTGGTTGGTGACAGGTGTAACACGTTTCAAGTGTTACTAACTCGCGAGTCTCTAGACCCTCGGTCGCATTAGTCGCTGGGATCCAGTCATAGTGCGCGTTCTCTGCCAGCTCGTGACCAGAGGCATACTCAAACTGCATCTCGATAGCAATACGCTGCGTCAATTGAGGGTCGAAAACGACTCCTGCTGGATCGACGGCGGTGGTGAGATTAGTGTTAAACGTATAGGTATAGGCGCCATCTTTATGATCGACTAAACACTCCTCGCAGTTTTTTATTTGCTCAAAACCTTGCTCAAAGGTAGTGCCTGTATCGTTTGTAGTCTCATTTAATAGTGAGATCCACTGCTTTAGATCTGATCCTTCATTCGTTTTTAGCTGGGCTAATGAGAAACGGAAATCATGAAACTCATTTTTTGCGCTTAGACCATAAAGTCCAATGCCTTCTTTATTTTCAAGATCGAAATCAAGGGTAATGATACCGTCAGCATATTTAGCATTACTGATTTCAGCAATTGCCTCTGCAGCCATATCGATATGTAATCCAGAGGTCCCGGGAGCACCCGGTCCTCCTGGCTGTCCATCTTCACCATTATTACCATCTTCACCATCTGAACAGCCTGAGATTAGAAATGCGGAGCTAATCAACAGTGCTAACGATGCTTTTTTTGTTGTTATCATCATACGTTCCTTAAAAGTAACCACTTTTGGTTGTTAAAATGTTAAAGATTTTGGGTGGTTGTGGATATGAGGTCGGTCACTGATACGGAATGACGTTTTACAGTCGATATAACTGCTTTAGGCAGTATTTATTGGTTTTTTAGTTTGGCCTGCTATTGAATTATTAGTTTATTGTATTTTTAGTGGGGTGTTTTTCGGTGTGTAACTCCGATATGCGTTAGATGGAAATGTGAAATTCGCATGTTGCAAATCTGAAACTGTCGCTTTCATTGATTTGGGTATGTAAGTCACAGAATTGAGGTGTAACGAAGTAAAGGTCGCAAACTTTGAGCGTGCGTATAGCTGAGCTATAAATATGCGGCTAAATTAGTAAACACTGTGTTAATGAGTATTCAGAGGCTGAATGAATAAATTAAATACCAACAGTTTATTTGATATTCAAGTATTTGTTTTATTGTACGAATCACTAAATGCAACAATTGTCAGTCAGGTACTAGGTGTTCCCGCTTCCAAAGTCAGCCGGAGCTTAAAATCGATTAGACATTCTTTGGATGCACCGCTATTTATTAGAAAACAGCAGGGATTTGAAAGAAGCAGCTTTGCTGATGATATATATCCTAAAATGAAAAAAATAGTACAGCTGGCCAAAAAATGCGCAGAAATTGACATTGACCAAGATAAAGCGAGAAAACGAGAGTTGATCATTGCTTGTCCTCCAACCTTGTCGCTGAATCTTTTACGCCATTTACAAAAAAGAGCGTCTGCAGAAAATGAAGACTATGTATTCCATATTAAATCCTGTAACAGCAACATCGGAGAGTTATTAAAGCAGCAGCGCGTTGATATAGCCGTCACGTATAGCGCTTATAACACTGAGCAGTTATCTTCAACGTTAATCGTCAAGTCAGACGCCTACGTCATGGTTGCGAGGCATGGTCACCCACTTTTGACTGCAAATCAGCCGTTGCTACTGAGTGACATCATCGATCATCCATATATTAGTTTTGCGGGTAATGAACAGGAAGACATTACTGATCCCCTTGAATGTTATGCCCTCGATACTAATAGTGACTTAAATGTAGTTGCAAAAGTGTGTTTACTTGCGGACTTAATGCTGCAATTGGAACACAGTAATGCCATAGCACTTTTATGTTATAAAGATGCAATTGAGTTTCTATGTCAGCGAGGTGATATAGCAGCGTTAGAGTTGGACGATTCTATCTGTAAGTTAATTAATCAACGAAGTGGGCGCTATCATCACTATATTACCCAAACAAGAAAAAGTTCGTTAATACCCAATTGGTTAAGTCATGAAATTCAAACTTATATAAAAGGTAATATGACATTGCCGGCTGGAGGTTGATATGAATAAACTGAGTAATATTAGCATCAGTACGATAGAGATATTTTGCCAGTTATATATCAAGGGGAGTACTAAGGTTGTTGCAAATGACTTATCGTTGTCGCAGCCCAAGGTCAGCCGTGCGCTGAATTCGCTGAGAGTGGTATTTGATGACCCCCTTTTTGTACGAAAAAATAACCAGTTCATTGCAACTGAGCTGAGTCACCGTTTACATGCTTCGTTATCGGAAATCCTACAGTGTAGTCGCTCTATCGAAAGTGATGCTATCAAAAGCTCATCGCCCGTAGAGCCAGCAATAATCATTAGTACCGTACCTCAATTGGAAATAGGACTTGCGCAGAAAATTATTAAGGATGCGGCGGACAACAACCAAAATCCTAATATTCCCATATCAACCACAGCTTGGTCAGAGCAGAGTGAGCAGCAACTCATTGATGGTGAGGTTGATGCGGCAATCTGCTTTAGGCCATCAATTCGAAAAGAGGTGTTATCAAAACCAATTATTCAACACCGAGGGGGGTATTTAATCGCCCATTCGCAGCATCCGGTTTGGGATGATTTGACGATTGATAATATGATCAACTTCCCCATTGTTAAGCTTGTTACTATGCCATTCCCTGCGAATAAATCGCCACTAGGGGCTTATGCCATAACACAAGGCAAACCTATGCAGGTGTATGCAACGGCTCCCGACCTTGGTAGCGCCGCGAGTAGCTTACTCCATTCTCATGCGGTTATGATTGTTGGCGTTAAATGTGCTGTCGATTTTTTAGCGAGCATTAAGGGCCTACATGCCCAAAAAATAGATTACTCAGAGGATAAAAGTTTATTAAAAGGCTTTAGCTATCCAACGGTTTACTTATGGCTTAAGCGTGCCATTGACGGAAAAGTCGTGGTACCCCTGTGGTTACAGCAGACCTTAGAAGCGTATATCATCAAGTCCCATAAATAGTTACGTAGCAGCCTACAATGATAATCTGGCAAACATTCAAGCGACTCAATTAATGATTAAACTCTTTAATGGATTGCAGACATCAGCATTTAAAGAGGCGCTAAGCTAGCGTTCAATGTGTTAACGCCAACCTCTGTATATAGATAGAAAAGCTCAGCATTACTGGGCTTTTGGTGTGCGTTGAGAGTGCTATAACGTATTTTAGTCGTGTTTGGGTGACGCTAGTGTGCATGCTCATCGTGGACGATAGATTAAGACTATGTTGCCAATGTTGGCACTTATACTTAGCGCTTATAGTTGATTTTAAGCACGACGAGCTTGTTGTAACTATTTGATGTTTATGTTTCATAGTGAATGCAATATCTGTTTGACTACGACTGCATGCTGACAAAGTGCGCTTAACTCTGTCGTTTTAATAGCTGACAGTGTAAAATGCGCGCCCGAATCATCTCTTGTTTTCGTTTTATTGGTAAATATATGCAGACCCAACTTAACCGTACCTTCTCTATCGCTCCCATGCTTGATTGGACTGACCGTCATTATCGTTACTTTGCGCGGTTAATGTCGTCTGAAGTGCTGCTATACACTGAAATGGTGACAACGGGAGCAATAATTCACGGTCGTGGTGACTACCTTGCATATAACGAAGAGGAGCATCCTATTGCATTGCAGTTAGGGGGCTCGAATGCAACTGACTTAGCGACGTGTGCAAAATTGGCCGCGGAACGAGGATATGATGAAATCAACCTCAACGTGGGTTGCCCATCCGATCGGGTTCAAAGCGGTCGTTTTGGTGCTTGTCTAATGGCAGAGCCGACATTGGTTGCTGAATGTATCGATGCGATGAAGCAGGTTGTCGATATTCCGGTGACAGTGAAGACGCGTATTGGTATTGACGAGCAAGATAGCTACGAGTTCTTAACGCAATTTATTGATACCGTAAAAGCGGTAGGTTGCAATGATTTTATCATTCATGCCCGTAAAGCGTGGTTGCAAGGCTTAAGCCCTAAAGAAAACCGCGAGATCCCTGAGCTAGATTATGAGCGTGTTTATCAGCTAAAACGTGATTATGCTGATTTAAGTATCAGTCTTAATGGTGGGGTTAAAACACTTGCTGAGTGTAAAAGCCATCTTGAGCAACTTGATGGTGTCATGGTTGGGCGTGAGGCTTATCAAAATCCCTATATCTTGGCAGAAGTCGACCAACAGTTATGTGGCCTTGATAAGCCAGTGCTCAGCAGAGATGCTGTTTTAGAGAAACTACTTCCTTATATAGAGAAACATCTGCAAGCGGGCGGACGCCTCAATCATATCACTCGCCATATCATTGGATTGTTCCAAGGCGAAGTTGGCTCACGAGTATGGCGTCGTTATTTAAGTGAAAATGCACATAAATCTGGTGCAGGTATAGAGGTTATAACCCAGGCTAGGAAAGAGATGGAAGCGGTTGTCAGCCTTTAATTAGCCTTAAATTTTCTCCTTTAAAATGTCTTGTAGTGAAATTCACCAGTGCGTGGTGAGTTTCACTAACGTTAGCTATCCCTCATTAAACTCCCTATCGTGTTAATGTTACTAAAAACCCACTCGTCGATAATTATTCCTTTATATTCAAAATCTTAACTTGTTAATGAAAAGTTGGCACGCCACTTGTATTAGTCTATGTGCAATCAGGCGAAACTCGAAAAGGAATCCATTATGTTTAATTCTATTGTAATGAAAACGGTAAAGACCTCTGTATTAACTGCTGTATTGTTAGGTGCTAGTGTTTCTGCTCAAGCGGAAACGTCGTTGGTCAGTGAAGTGGCAAACAGCTTAGAGCAAAACATTAGCGCTCAAATGCAAGATATGGTCAGTAAAGCACAAACAGAACTGAGTCTTTCCATTCAGTCTCAAATGTCAGAAATGATGTTCGAATTAAGCAGTGATGAAGATTTGAAAGCTGAAATGCTTACCGCCGAAAAGGTTGAAAAATCACTGGTCACAAGCGCACTAATTAAGGACTAATTATGTGGTATATAGCTCAGTTCATGGGGTTGTTACTACTGCCAGTTGTGAGTTTAGCGATATTTGCTTGTATTATTTGCTCGCTGCAGTGGCATAAATTAAAAGATTAATTTTGAAGTTAAATGGAGTTTTAAATGGCTAATTTTATTAACAGGTTAAAAGATCCTTCGTCATTGGTATGCGGCGTTGCAGCGGCAATGGCAGATAAGTTCGACTGGTCATGTTTATGGACCCGTGTGGTATGTGCACTGGCGGTTTTTTGTAACCCTGCAATGGGATTGATGATCTATTTTGTGTTGGCCTTAGTGTTACCTAAGTGGGAAAAACCATGCTAATACAGGCGCATCTATATAAAGAAGTCGATAGTACGACTTATGGATTGATACGTCGTGCCAATACGGACTACAGCAATTGGATACTAGGTGAGATGATTTGTTATTCAAGAAGGTATGCTCGCTAAAATCGATATTGATATAAGCAAGCATACTTTCTGACATTTTAGCTTATTTAGGCTACGAGCTATTTCTTTAGAAATGCAGCGAAACGAGATTTTGCTTCATCACTTGCCAGCCTAGTACCAAACTCAACCAATTCTTTTTCCATCTGCGCTCTTATTTCTTCTTTGTTATAACGCATTAACTGCTTGGTTGTTTGTAGTGAAATAGGCGGTTGCTCTGCCAACTTCTTTGCTTTATTCAGTGCATATTCAAAAATATCTTCCGTTGCAACAACTTCGTTAATAAGCCCATATGTGTGTGCTGTTGCTGCATTAAAGCTTTCGCCCAACATCAGAAGTTCAGCGGCTTTCACATGGCCGATAACTTGAGGCAATAGCAGACTTGCTCCAGCTTCAGGCACAAGTGCTAGTTTGACAAATGGCAGTTGGAATTTAGCGGTGGTATCGGCATAGACCAAATCGCAATGTAATAGCAAGGTTGTACCAATGCCAACCGCTGCGCCAGTAACGGCAGCGACGACCGGTTTTTTTAAATCAAGTAGGCAAAATAGGAATCTGAAAGCGGGGTGTTTCACACCTAAGTTACTATTTTTTAAAAAGTCAGCAATATCATTACCAGAAGTAAAACACTCAGCTTGACCACGAAACATAAAGGCTCGAATTTCATTGTCCGATTCACCTTGGATAAGGTATTCTGTTAGCTGTGTATACATTTGAAGGTTGAGCGCGTTGCGCTTGTCTGGACGATTAAACGTAATAATACGTACCCCATTATCGTCCTTAATCTGAATAGTACTCATTCGTTATGTCCTCATGTTGCGAATTAGATTTTAAAATGGAGTTTAAGACATTGAAGCAAATATTCAAACAACTGTTTAACCTCACCCTGCTGAGCTGTTTCTCGTTTACGGCTTTTGCGCAAGTGGTGCTTGTTGATGGTTACGTTCGTGCAATGCCGCCAAGCGTGCCCAATACCGCTGCTTATATCACTTTAGAAAATCATGGACCGGCAACACGGCTTATTGCTGTTGAAGCGCCTTTTGCGAAAGAAGCGCAACTGCATACGCTTATTGATGAAGATGGCATGATAAAAATGCGCCAAGTTGATGGCTTTGACATAGACTCTCATGGCAGCTTGGTACTCTCTGAATCGGGAAATCACATCATGTTGTTGGGATTGGTCGCGCCCTTAGCCGAAGAGAGCAAAGTAGATTTAACTCTCAGGTTCGCAGACGGTAAACAGCAAGTGATTTCGCTGCCCGTTAAAAAGCAGGCTAGCTCCGCAGAGTCTGAACATCAACATCACCATCATTAAGGAGTAATTGTTAATGAAAATGACCTGGAAAAAAGGCGTAGCGCTAGCTGCTTTAATTTGTTTTATTGGTTACCTTATCGCTATTTGGTGGAGTGCTGAACCTGATGTCATCGAACAAGAGGTTTATAAGCAAGATAATGGGCGCCAAGTAATTGGTTATGCCACGACAACATCGCTTATCTTAACGGTTGAGGCATTGCTGGATAAACCTGGCGGCTGGTTATCGAATGACGTCACACCGCCTTCAATCTTGATGGATAATATGCCCGCATTTGAATTTGGTGCGATTGAACAGGCTAGAGATTTAGCGCTGATTATGCGTAAAGAGTTTAGCCGTTCTCAGTCTCAGTCAACAGCTGATAAAGATCTACTTGCCGCGCATTCAAAGCTGAACATTGAGCACACGAGTTGGTTGGTACCCAGTGCTGAAAGTGAGTATCGCGATGCCGTTAAGCTGTTGAAGCTCTATCGCGCTCGAATGATTGCGTCAGAGAATCCAGATGCGCAGTTCTATGCCCGAGCAGACAACCTAAATGAATGGTTGAAAGAGATCCAAAAGCGCTTAGGCAGTATGTCGCAACGACTGTCAGCGAGCGTTGGCCAAGAAAGGCTTAATACCGATTTATCAGGTGATAGTGCAGCAAAGCAATCAACACCAGGTTATATCGCGCAAGAAATTAAGACCAGTTGGTGGAAAATTGATGATGTTTTCTATGAAACTCGTGGGGCAACATGGGCGCTGCTTAATTTCATGAAAGCGGTTGAAGTTGATTTTGCAGATGTACTGAAGAAAAAGAATGCTCAAGTGAGTTTTCGTCAAATCATTCGCGAACTTGAAGAAACACAACAATCCGTTTGGAGCCCATTGATCCTTAATGGTTCAGGCTTTGGGGTTGTCGCTAATCACTCATTAGTGATGGCAAATTATGTCTCCCGCGCAAATGCCGCGGTTATCGATTTAACTAACTTATTAACTCAAGGTTAACTATGAAAAAAACATTATTGGCGTGTGCACTATTAGGTTCTTTAGTAGGCACTTCTGCTCATGCTGCTTCTGTTATTGGTTTTAAAGTAGGTGGCGATTACTGGCAAGCTGATACCAGTGGTACTTTCGCTGAGAAGGGCCAACCACAGCAAGAGTTTAACCATAAAGATTCTTCACAAGGTAGCATTTGGCTTGCGATTGAACATCCTATCCCGCTAGTGCCAAATGTTAAGATCAGACAAAATAGCCTGAGCGCGAATGGCAGTGCTAACGTGACGAACTTTGAGTTTGGTGGTAATACTTATACTGGCGATGTGACGACAGACTCAGATTTAAGTAACACAGATTTCGTACTGTATTATGAAATATTAGATAACGACATCGTTTCACTTGATCTCGGTGCTGCTTACAAGAAGATGGACGGCAAATTCCGAGTCAATAATAGCAGTAATAATGGTCGAGAAAACTCTCAGAAAAATATCGATAGCGGTATTGTGATGGGTTATGTCGATGCACAGGTAGGCATTCCTGGCCTTGGCCTTTACGGTTTTGCCGATGTGATGATGGGCGTTGATGAGTCAAGCGTTTACGATTATTCAGTGGGTCTTGGTTGGAACTTTGATGGTACTGCGTTGGACTATCGTATCCGTGCGGGTTACCGTGATTTTAAGTTTGATGTAAATGGCTTTGACGGCGTTACAGCAGATATGCAGTTCAAAGGTTACTTTGCCGGTGTAGAATTGGTTTTCTAAGTTTCGTTAAAATTTAAGTAAGCTAATAAAAATGCCCGTCGTTGAGATGGGCATTTTTTATATGTAAACGGTTATATTTTTAATGATGGGTAGTGCTCACTGCACAGATTAAACAGGGCTAAATAACCGGTTAGGTTACTGCCGTCGCCTTGGCATACGAGTGTGTTTAGGCTGCGTAAAATCAGCCTTTGAGATTTACGTTCAAGCATCAGTTCCACGTCCAGCATTTGCTGGTATTCAGCTTTTTCTAGGCATGACTTACTTAGGCGGCGCAGTTTACGGTAGGGTAAAAGTACTCTAGCTTCCCACTTAAATGTGTCTTGTTGTAGAGTTTGCCATTGCGTGGCTGACAGCAAGTACTCTTGGGTGTCTAACCAAAGTGCGAGCAGCAACAAGTTCACATTGACCTGATGTTCGTCCTGTAAACGAAGGCATTGTTGTTGGTGTTTGAGGTAAATGTCGTCGCAGTCTTGCCACAGGCTCAAGTCTAATGTGTTGAGAAGTGTCATGATTACCGTCCATTAAAAAGGGGCTTAATGCCCCTTTATGTTATGTAAATCGTTAGAGTGAAGCTCGGACTATTTGTTCCATCTTTTCAATTTCTTCTTGAACTTCTAACCACTCCATTTCGCTCTCTTCTAACCCTTGAGTGAGTGTGGTTCGCTCACTGAGGACTTTAGTCAGTTTTGTTTTGTTGTCAGCGTCATAAAGGCTGCTGTCTGCCAGCATCTGCTCTAGTTCACCTAAGCGGTCATTTGCCTTTTGTTGCTCTTTCTCAAGCTTTGTTTGGACTTTCTTCATCGGAGATAGCTTTTGTCTTAACTCCGCTTCCAAACGCTTTTGCTGTTTTTTGTCTTGAGTGGGCTTAGCTGTTGTCCCTGTATCGTCTTTGTTTGCGGCCTTAGCAGCATCAAGTAACCATTGATGATAATCGTCCAAATCCCCTTCAAAGCTTTTAACTTCACCTTGATCCACTAGGTAGTAATCACTGCAGCTAAGACGCAGTAAATGTCTATCGTGCGATACAATAATCATTGCACCTTCAAATGATTGTAGCGCCATAGTGAGCGCATGGCGCATCTCTAAATCTAAGTGGTTGGTGGGTTCATCAAGTAGCAATAGGTTAGGGCGTTGCCACACCAGTAGCGCCAATACTAAACGCGCTTTTTCGCCACCGGAGAAGGGGCGCACAGGTGCAACAGCCATATCACCGTTAAAGCCATAACCGCCAAGAAAGTTACGCAACTCTTGCTCTTTTGTATTTGGTGCGAGGCGTGCGAGGTGTTGCAATGGCGTATCGTCTAAGCTCAGAAACTCTAATTGATGCTGTGCAAAGTAGCCAATGTTTAGCCCTGGGTTAGTTTCATATTTACCTTTCATTGGCGACAGCTCGCCGGAAAGCAGCTTAACTAAGGTTGATTTACCGGCACCATTTCTGCCGAGCAAACCAATACGTGCTCCTGGCACTAGGTTTAGTTGCACCTTTTTAAGAATTTCTGTCTCACCATAACCAACAGACACTTGTTCCATGGCGACCAGCGGATTAGGCAATGCTTCAGGCTCTCTAAATGACATATGAAAAGGGCTATCAGCTTGTGATGGCAATAGTTCTGCCATGCGTTCAAGCGCCTTTAAACGGCTCTGGGCTTGTTTTGCTTTACTGGCTTTGTATCTGAAACGATCCACAAATGTCTGCATATGCGCACGTTCTTTCTGCTGACGTTCATAGGCAACTTGCTGCTGCGCCATACGCTCGGCACGGACATGTTCAAAGGCGGTGTAGTTACCTTTGTAGTAATTCAATTTTTGATGTTCTACATGGACGATTTCATCAACAATGCCGTCGATAAAGTCACGATCGTGACTGATCAAAATTAATGTACCTTGGTAGGCTTTAATCCAGCCTTCCAACCAGTACATGGTATCTAAGTCTAAGTGGTTGGTGGGTTCATCAAGTAGTAATAAGTCTGAGCGGCATAATAGTGCTTGGGCTAAGTTTAAGCGCATGCGCCAACCCCCCGAGAAACTTTTTACTGGGTTAGACTGTTCTGCTTCGCCAAAACCAAGTCCAGCAAGTAAACTGGCTGCACGGCTACGAATCGCATAGCCGCCTATGGCCTCTATTTTACCGTGTAGTAGGGCAATCTTATGCCCGTCGTCAAGCTCTTGGGCTTGCAGCAATTGAGCTCCAAGCTCACGATATTCAGTATCACCGTCAATCACATATTCAATGGCTGCAACATCCAGTGCGGGTGTTTCCTGGGCGACGGTTGCTGTTTGCCAACCAGACGGCATACCGAAGTCGCCTTTGTCTAAACTTATCTTGCCTAGAATTAGCGCTAGAAGTGAGGATTTTCCTGTACCGTTAGCACCCACGAGACCGACTTTATGGCCTGGATAAACGGTTAATGAGGTTTCATCTAGCAGGATTTTAGACCCGCGAACGAGTTGAGCTTGAGTGATGGTGATCATTTATGCCGGCTTGAGTCTGAGTGAAAGCAATTATTGCTGGGGATAATAGCCCAGAATCTAGTCTGGCGGCTATGACCAAGCTGCGAAAACTGTCGCTATGGTTCGGCTTATTTGTGCTTTTGTGGCAAAATGGCACGAATTTACCCTTAGGGCTCTAATTGATGACCACCACCACGAAGAAAGTAAAGAAAAGATTTGTTGCAGGTGCAAAGTGTCCGAAGTGCCAAGCGAAAGAATCTATCGTGCTATTTAAAGAAAATGGTATTGAAACCGTTGAGTGTGTTGAGTGCGATTATCGCGAGCAGCAAACTGATGAAAAAATCGTTAAAAAAGCCACCGGTGCGGTGATTGGTGTCTTTAAACCTGAATAGCCAATAGCGGGTCAGTATTAATGACTATACACGTGTGTATTTATCTGTACATTTGTTTTGTTGTCGTTTAAACTTTGCGCGGTATATATGGGCTACTGCTTATATTGAATTGTTTATTAGGAAACAAAATGAATATCGCTCGCTTGGTTGTTATAGGTTGCATGTTATTGCTGGTGGGCTGTGGAACAGTTCAAGATTACCGAAAATCGCAAATGTTCAGTACGTTTGAGGATTTCAGAGCTGGACCAGAAGGTGGTAGCGACTTAGTTTGGGCGCAGCCTAATATCAAAAGCGTGGCGGATCTTAATCAGATTTTAAACCGTTATGACAATGTTATCGTCGATCAGGCTTGGTTACTGCTTGATGATAAGGACAGATATGACGGGCTCGATGATCAAGACATTGTCGAGGTGTCTAAATACCTTATGGATAAAATTAAGGAGAAAGCCAGCAACCGCTTTACCTTGGTCGACAAGGCAACCGATAAAACCCTGAGAGTGAGTGTCGCGCTAACTAATATTGAAACACCTAACCCCATTCTGGCAGTGACCAGCAGTATCATGCCTGTTGGACTCGGCATTTCGAGTATCTCTAAAATAGTGACTGGCGAGCATACCAACGTCGGCAGTGCCACGATTGAGCTTATGATTAGCGATGCCAAAACTGGCAAACCCATCGTCGCGGTGATAGATCGTAGGGGCGGAAACAAAGATCTAAGCACCATGATTGATTCGACCGACGATGCTAAAGATGCGATAAATTGGTGGGTTGAACGCTTGAGTAAAACCTTACGTGGTGAAACGCTCTAAGCGTTAAATTTCTGCAACCATTTAAGCCATCTTTGCCAACGTCTTAAAGACGTTGGCTTTGGATAAACTGCTCAATTCTTGCCAACCTATCCTGGCCCCACACGCTTAGTTGTTGGCTAGAGTCTTGTTGCTTACCGCCATGTTGAATACTTCCTGCTAGGATATTGCTTTGGTAACTAAAACTCGGTACTCCCCAAAGGCCGAGTTGCATCATCTCATCAAGATTGTGTTGTGCCCATTGGCGCCAGCTTGATAGCTTTAGTAAGCTCTGCGCATGTGGCCAATCTAAGCCACTCCGTTCGACGATTATCTTCAACCCTTTATCGGTATCGCTATGTAATCCTTGGCTGTTGACTGCTCTTGAGTAATTTAATAAGTACTCCGTTCCTTTGCCTTGCGCCTCGGCATATTCAAATAGGGCGTAGCAGCGTTCAACTCCCAGCCCTAAAGGATCGGCGACTTTACCGTAATCGATATTTAAGCGGCATGCTTCGCGTTTGGTGTCATGAAATATATACATCTTCTTTGCGTTTGGTACCGCTAAACCGCGCATCACCATCGGCAGAACAGGCTTGATGGTGAGAGGGATTTGATATTTATTGGCGAGTAATACCGTTTGCTCTAAACCCAAGTGGGAGTAAGGGCTGCGTATTGAAAAATATAGCGTGAGTCTTTTGTTATTTTGGTCATAGTTTGGAGTCTCGGCTTGTTTCAATGTGGATGTAGCGTCGAGTTTCAATCTTGTTTTGGTGAATATGGGCTGCAAAGGCAATTTGTACAAGCTAATCAAGCGTTGCTCTAAATAGGCTAATCTATCAACTCCCCAATACCATTCTCCAGCATAATGGATCGTGCCCGTTTGATAGTGTCCAAGTTTTTGTATTAAAACACTGTTGCGGCTTAAGCTGGTTTTCTCTTGGGGGCTGAACTGGAACGTTTTTTTACGTTGAGGGCGGTTTTCATCTTGCCAGAAATCGGCAAATATTTTGACTAAATGATGTATATCGGCTGCAGTCGACCCACAGGCAAGTAGCGCTTTTGTCGCGACGACTTTGTCAGATTGATGATGTTCAATACCGCTGTTAACGGAGTCAAAGTAATACAGCTTGGCTAAATACTGACAGTCTGATACGGCATTTTTTTTCCACAAGACGGGTTCAGGAAAGGCATTATCTGGGACTGATATTAACGGATAAAATACAATATTGAGCGGCATTGATGACCCGTAGCACGGTATAAAATGCGCTAGCGCTTGCAGCAGGATATAGCTGTAAGGGTCATCTATTTTGATAAACACTTTGAGACTGTGAGGTTGACGTAGCAGCTTACGTTTAAACTCAAACAGATATCGTTTGCAGTTAAGTGACGTATCACTGGATAAGCACTGTGCAAGATATGGCATAAGCGATGTTTTAACAGACATGATAGTTGATTGACCCTTAAAAGTTAGTTTTAACATAAGGGGCAAAGCCTTAAAGGTAAAGCACAGGGTTTAATCTACTGCTACGCGCAGTATTTGTTGCTGCAAAAGCGTGGGAATGCTGCATCTATTGTAATAACTGCTACAATAGCGCGCTATAATAGTTAGCATTCATCATCGACATTTTAAGCCTTGTGATTTTAAGGCTCTTGTCACTATATTTTATTGCTGTTGAGAATCGGCCAAACCGCCGACGGTATTGAACTGGTGAGATAAACTCTGCCAGCAATGAGCTTCATTCTCGCGGTAAATACTTAGGAAAGAAACTTTGACTCAATCAGTCCTCGACACCGATGGCCAAGTGCCGTTTTCAACCCTAAAGCTCAAAACTGAGCTACTCGACAACTTAACCACAATGGGTTTTGAGTCGATGACACCGATCCAAGCTCAGAGCTTACCAGCGATCCTTAATGGGGAAGATGTCATTGGCCAAGCCAAAACAGGCTCGGGTAAAACAGCCGCATTCGGTTTGGGTCTGCTGCATAAATTGGACGTTAAGCGATTCCGCATCCAGTGTTTAGTGATGTGTCCAACACGAGAACTGGCTGACCAAGTGGCCAAAGAGATCCGTACGTTAGCCCGCGGTATTCACAATATTAAGGTGTTGACTCTTTGTGGTGGTGTTCCTATGGGCCCACAAATTGGTTCGCTAGAGCACGGCGCGCACATCATTGTGGGTACTCCAGGACGTATTATCGATCACTTAGATCGTAACCGCTTAGATTTAGATAATGTGCACACCTTGGTGTTGGATGAAGCTGACCGTATGTTAGATATGGGCTTTCAAGTTGAACTTGAAGCCATTATTGAGCAGATCCCTGTTGAACGTCAGACATTACTTTTCAGCGCAACATTCCCTGATCAGATTAAGTCTATTGCCAATACGATTATGTTCAAACCTGTCATGGTTAAAGTCGCTTCGACGCATGAAACAAGTACGATTGACCAACACTTCTATGAAGTGGGTAATCCTAATGACCGTATGCGCGCACTAAAATTGCTGTTACTGCAGCATCGTCCAGATAGTGCTGTGGTATTTTGTAATACCAAGCGCGAAACTAAAGATGTTGCTGCGCAGCTGAAGAACGACGGTTTTAGCGTAGTGGCACTGCATGGCGATCTCGAGCAACGAGATCGCGATCAAACGCTACTGCAGTTCGCCAACAAAAGTGTGTCTATTATGGTGGCAACAGACGTTGCGGCACGTGGATTAGACATTGACGCGCTTGATGCTGTGATTAACTACCAGGTTGCTTTTGACACTGAAGTTCACATTCATCGTATTGGTCGTACTGGACGTGCTGGCAGTCAAGGCGCCGCATATACGTTTTATAACGATGAAGATGGATATAAAATTGCGTTGCTTGAAGATTATCTTGAGCGCGATATTGTCAATGAAGCGCTGCCTGCTGAGAGCTTACTCGACACTTACCCTACTCAACCAAGCATGATCACGTTGCAAATCGAAGGCGGTAAAAAGCAGAAGTTGCGTCCAGGCGATATTTTAGGAGCACTTACGGGTGAAGATGGCATTGATGGTAGTGAAGTTGGTAAAATCAAAATCACTGATTATCGTGCTTACGTCGCGGTTAATCGTAAAGTCGCAAAGCGTGCGTTGCATAAAATTGTTAATGGTAAATTGAAAGGGCGCACATACCGCGCTTGGGAAATGAATTAACGAACTCGACGTAATTCGACTTCAGATTAAATACTCAATTAGTTAGCTGTTGAGCCGATAAAAATCCAGAGAGATCTGGATTTTTGTCTATGTGGAGACGGTGAATGGACGGCGAGGTTGTATTGCCGTTAGTTGCTGTTGGTAGAATCGATATTTTGGGATAGGTTAATCAGTGGCGATTTCGGTAGCGGGTGGAGTAAAACCCGGCAAAATCATAGAGATAGAACATAGGCTGCAAGAGTTACTCATTGTTGGCAAAGGCAAACCTGTCTCTATTCCTGATGAGATCCACGCAGAGCTTGAAGATGATGCTAATAAACTCGAAATTGAAAGAGACGCTATTCGAGCACGAATAGAGAAGCAGAATAAAGCCCAAGCGTTGTACAAGGTTGTTTCGGCCCAACTGATTACCAGTGTTAACCGTGCTATTGAACATCAGTTGTCGTCGCCAGAGCTGGTACTTGAGCATTCTAAGCTCGATGAAAAGCAAATCCTCTTACTTGAGCTACTGTATTCAAAGCGGGTTGATCTGTCACGTATACGCCCGTTAGTCATGGACTTACCTTGGTTACAGCGTGACTTAGTTAATATGATCAATAGTCCGATGTTTCGGCATCGTCGGCCGCAAACTTCAGACATTCAAGTGACTGATATCAAACTCGTGCTTAACTACATTGGTATTGAAAACCTGCAAGCGTTAATCCCCTATTTTTGCCTGCGTTACCTCATGCCGAGTGGTCAGCCTCAACTGTTGTGGGTGACTCGTAAACTATGGCGTTACAGCGTTATAAGTGCGATAGCGGCTCAGGCCTTAGTTGAGTTACACAATAAGGACCGCGCTTTTGCCTACAGTTGTAGCTTGATGAGTCAGCTTGGAACAACTTGCGTTATTAGCAATTGCGCTAAGATGTTTGATGCTACGTTGGGGAGTTGGTTGAGAGAAGCCAGTGCTAGCGGAGATAAAGAACTTTATGATGCAATCATGGCAACTGAGTTTCCGGCGATTGATGTTTATCAGCAAGCGTTAACGCACAGTGGTCCGCTCAATTGGCAGTTACTTAATCAGCTGAGTTTTGAACAGAGCCGTTTAACCAAAACGTTTAAAGCGATTGATGAGAGTCTTAAATATGCCGATCTTGATGAAGATTCAGCACTTATCGAAAGAGCTAACTGTTTTGCGAGGGTCTATCTATTAAAAGAGGCGGGTAATATTACCTCCCATGAATGCCGTTTAATGTACGATTACTATGAAATCTCCGAGCAAGAGTTGATCCGTTTGAATGGAAAAAACTATCGTAAATTAGCACTGTTTTAAGCCCGCTATAACGAAGAGTGCTCATTGTACAATCGTAGACTCATTCTCCCATGTTAATTAATCTCATTGAACATCGAATAGCCGTCCAAACATCCGCTAATTTCCGCCACTAAATAGTATACAATTATTTATCATTTAGACTCTTTTGGTTAGTTAATCAAATCTTGGTCAAAAAACTGTCTAATTTACGCTAACTCAGCCTATATACGCCATTTCGGTGAACTAGTTATGCAGTAATGCTGAATATTTAGTATTCAGAGGCGCTAGATAACTTTTTTATGACTAATTATGCTTAAACCCCCGCCATATACGCTTTGATAATTCTAAATCTCAACTCTTTATGCACTATAAGGCGTATTTGGTCCGATGAAGGTTGTGAAAAACTGGTATTTTGATCACGTTTTCGCTAATAATGTCTTCCTAGCAATACAAGCAACCGCGATGTCACCTATAAAAGATAAAGACATCAAGCGGAATACGACGGCTTTATCGCGGTCGATAATTTGAAAGGATGGAAGGAATGAGCGTTAAAATGAATCTTACACGTGCCCAGTTTGACGAAGTTATGGTGCCTAACTATGCGCCTTCAGCAGTAATCCCAGTGCGTGGCGAAGGTAGCCGAGTTTGGGATCAAGAAGGTAAAGAGTTTATCGATTTTGCTGGTGGTATTGCCGTTAACTGTTTAGGTCATTGTCATCCTGCTTTGGTTGGTGCGTTAAAAGAGCAAGGCGAGAAGCTTTGGCATCTATCTAACGTCATGACTAACGAACCTGCTCTTGAGCTTGCCACTAAGCTTGTTGAAGCGACATTTGCTGAGCGTGTTTATTTTGCTAACTCTGGCGCTGAAGCCAATGAAGCTGCACTTAAGCTAGTTCGTCGTTACGCGATGAATAAGTTTGGTGCTGAAAAAGATCAAATCATTGCATTTGATAAAGCATTCCACGGTCGTACTTTCTTTACGGTAAGCGTTGGCGGTCAAGCGGCTTACTCTGACGGTTTTGGTCCAAAGCCACAGAGCATCACTCATGTCCCATTCAATGATATTGCAGCACTAGAAGCGGTCTTTTCTGATAAGACTTGTGCAGTAATGATGGAGCCACTACAAGGTGAAGGCGGCATTATCGATGCTGATCCTGAGTTTCTAACAGCCGTGCGCGCGCTTTGTGATAAGCACAATGCATTGCTTGTATTTGATGAAGTTCAAACGGGTGTTGGTCGTCTAGGCGAACTATACGCTTACATGCGTGGCGATGTAGTACCAGATATTCTGACAACCGCTAAAGCATTGGGTGGCGGATTCCCAATCGCTGCGATGCTGACAACCAAAGAAATTGCTGAGCACCTTAAGATAGGTACTCATGGTTCAACTTACGGTGGTAATCCACTTGCTTGTGCTATCGGTAACGCAGTACTAGATGTGGTAAATACTCCAGAAGTCTTGGATGGCGTTAAAAAGCGTGAGCAATTGCTGCGTGATGGTCTGAGCAAGATCAATGACAAGTATGATGTTTTCTCTGAAGTCCGTGGCCAAGGCCTGTTGCTTGGTGCCGTGGTAAACGAAAAGTATCAAGGACGCGCTAAAGAGTTTTTAGTGGCAGGAATTGAAGAGGGTGTTATGAGCCTAGTGGCTGGCGCAAATGTTGTGCGTTTCACACCTTCACTCGTGATCCCTGAAGCTGACATCGCTGAAGGCCTAGCGCGTTTCGAGCGAGCTGTCGCTAAAGTAGTCGCAGCCTAAATTGGCAAACGAAGCGCTAGGTCACCTTAGCGCTTCTTTTTTGTCTTTAGGATACTTGATAGCTGCAGTGTCAGTATTGCCTGTTAAAGGCAATGCCTACCTGATAGCGACAAGTGATAGTGAGGAAACTCCTAGATGTTAATAATACGTCCAATCCGATCCACTGATTTTGACGCGCTATATCAAATAGCCGAAGAATCAGGACATGGATTCACATCTTTACCTGTAAACGAAGATCTTCTTAGACGCAAAATTGCGCGGGTTGAAGCTTCGTTTGAAAAACAAGTCGATAAGCCGTTTGATGAAGGCTATTTAATGGTGCTTGAAGACACAGAAACCAGCGAAGTCGTTGGTACTTGTGGTATTGAAGCGGCTGTTGGTATGGAAGATGCGTTCTACCATTACCGTCTTGGTACAGAGGTTTACCATTCCGAGCAAATTGGCGTGCGCAATGAAGTCGAGACGTTAACCTTATGTCATGACTATACTGGCGCCGCAGAGCTATGCACTTTGTTCTTGCGAGGAAGTTACCGCAAGAACAACAATGGCCGTATGTTGTCCCGAAGCCGTTTTCTCTTTTTAGCACAGCATGCCGCGCGTTTTGGCGAAACTGTGATTGCTGAAATGCGTGGCGAGAGCGATGACGAGGGTAACTCGCCTTTTTATGATTGGTTGCAAAAGCACTTTTTAGGCATTGATTTTATTGAAGCTGATTATTTATCAGGCCTAGGACAAAAGGCATTTATGGCGGAAATGATGCCAAAAAATGCAGTTTACGTGTGTTTATTGCCAGAAGAAGCGCAAAAAGTTATTGGTGAAGTACATGCCAATACTCGACCCGCGCTTAATCTATTGCAGGCAGAAGGTTTCAGATGTCGAGGTTACGTCGATATTTTTGATGGTGGACCCACCGTTGAATGTAACCTGCATGATATTCGCTCTATACGCGAAAGCCGCCTGTTAACGGTGACCATTGGTGATGCTCCAGCAGATGCACCAAGCTATATCGTTTCAAACACCCAACTCGCAAATTACCGCGCTACAGCTGCAAATCTAGCTGTATCAGAAGACAATGACAACGTGATCTTAGACGCTGAAACTGCTGCAGGCCTTATGGTTGCAGACGGTGAGCAGATCCGTGTATTGGCCATGTAGGAATAGAATATGACACAATTTATTGAAGGTAAGTGGATAGCAGGTTTAGGTCACGATGTGACATCAATTAACCCTGCAAACCAAGAAGTCATCTGGACAAGTAAAACGGCAACTCCAGCGCAAGTTAATACCGCGGTTGATGCTGCGCGTAACGCGCAATTTGATTGGTTTATGCTGGGTTTTGAAGCGCGTTTAGCGATTGTTGAAGCATACCGTGATCAGCTAGAAGCCAATAAGGCCGATATGGCTGAAGTGATTGCCCAAGAAACGGGTAAGCCACAATGGGAAACCGCAACAGAAGCGGGCGCTATGATCGGTAAAATCGGCTTGTCAGTGGCCGCTTATAATAAGCGTACGGGGACGTCTGAAAGTGAGATCCCTGCAGGACGTGCTGTATTGCGTCACAAGCCACATGGTGTGGTTGCGGTATTTGGCCCTTATAATTTCCCTGGTCACTTGCCTAATGGCCATATTGTACCTGCGCTACTTGCGGGTAACACAGTGGTATTCAAGCCATCAGAATTAACCCCTAAAGTGGCAGAGCTAATGCTTAAGCTTTGGGAAAAAGCAGGTCTACCTGCTGGCGTGCTTAACCTTGTTCAAGGCGAAGTTGAAACGGGTAAGGCGCTTGCGGCTCATCCACAAATCGACGGTTTGTTCTTCACGGGGAGCTCGCGTACGGGTCACATCTTGCATCAGCAATATGCCGGTGAACCAGGCAAAATCTTAGCACTTGAAATGGGGGGTAATAACCCACTTATTATTAAAGGTGTTGAAGATACTAAAGCTGCAGTACATGACATTATTCAATCTGCTTATATCTCATCAGGTCAGCGTTGCACTTGTGCTCGTCGTCTATACGTTGAGAAAGGTGCGCAAGGTGATGCACTGCTTGAACAACTCGCTGCCGCCGTTAAAAAGATTCAAGTGGGTGCGTGGAATGCACAGCCACAACCATTTATGGGCTCTATGATCTCAGAGTCTGCCGCAAAAGGCATGGTTGAAGCACAGCGTAACTTAGTTAACTTGGGCGCAGCTCCACTTGTTGAACTCACTCACCTAGAAGCGGGCACTGGTCTGGTTTCACCGGGTCTGATTGATGTGACTGATGTGATTGAGTTGCCTGATGAGGAGTACTTCGGTCCACTACTTCAAGTGATCCGTTATAGCGATTTTGATCAAGCAATCAAGCTGGCTAATGCTACTCGCTATGGTTTGTCTGCCGGTATACTTGCTGATAACCGTGAAGATTATGACTACTTTTTAGCGCGTATTCGTGCCGGTATTGTTAACTGGAATAAGCAGATAACAGGTGCGTCAGGTGCGGCACCATTTGGTGGCGTTGGTGCATCGGGTAATCACAGAGCTAGCGCATTTTATGCCGCTGATTACTGTGCATATCCAGTGGCTTCTGTTGAAGCGGATGCAGTGAGTCTGCCGGCGAAATTGAGCCCAGGCTTGAGCATTTAGTTTTAAGGTAAAGGGAAGAGCTTCGGGGCACTTCTTTATATCAAAGGCTTTGCTGAATCTGTTAAAGCCTTTGAGCAAGTATCAACAACATTTGATACGACGCAAATCTAGCAAGCATTAGTAGCTCTTACTTACCAACCTAGGTGGAGCTGCTAAATCCCTCAAATGTGTACAGCCGCGTGACATAAAAAACAATAAGCACGATGGCGTAAAGGAGTTAACGATGCACACTAATGTAAACGCGTTATTTGAAGCACTTTGGCAAGATTATATTGAGATGGCACCCTCTGCTGCTAAAGTTCATCAGTTACTTTCTAAGGGCGAGAAGATCATCAATGATCATATTGCACTGCGAACGTTTAATATCAGCAAGGTTAACCTTGACGTACTCGCTGCACATTTTGAATCAATCGGTTATGTCGCTTGTGGTGATTATAAGTTTGAAGCTAAAAAGCTTAACGCTAAGCATTTTGAACATCCTGATAGCACTCAGCCAAAGGTGTTCATCTCAGAGTTGTTGGTCGAAGAGTTTAGTGATGAACTCCAAACGACCATTAAAGGCCTAATTGAGCAGGTAGAACCAACGGCAACGACTGCCGATAATTTCCTGTATTCTGGACGCCATTGGGCGCTTGATTCTAAGACTTATGAGTCGTTATTAGCTGAAAGTGAGTATGCAGCTTGGGTTGCGGCATTTGGTTACCGAGCTAACCACTTTACGGTTTCAATTAATCATTTACCCAACTTTGATACCATTTTTGAAGTGAATGACGCACTAAAAACTGCCGGTTTTGTCCTTAATGCTGCTGGTGGTGAAGTGAAGGGCAGTGCTGAAGTGTTGCTCGAACAGTCGTCAACGATGGCAGATAAGCTTCAAGTTAGCTTCTCAGACGCTGTGGTTGAGATCCCTAGCTGTTTTTATGAGTTTGCTATACGTTATCCAAAAGCTGACGGAGAGCTTTACACAGGCTTTGTGGCTGCGTCTGCCGATAAGATTTTTGAAAGTACTAATGTGAATTAAATCGTCAATTTGGCCATTGGCTCAATGGTGAACTAAACAGGGTGCTAGATTTTTAGCATTAGACACAAAAAAGCCGGAGTCAATCCGGCTTTTTTGTGTCTAGATTTTACGGCTGATAAAGCCATTGGCATTAAACCGAAAAATGCAGTGTCACTTTAAGACCGGATAAAGATAAGCTGTGTTGAAATTGCAATACAATCTTATATTGTTCGGCAATATCCTTAACAATCGATAGTCCGAGTCCGTGGCCCATGGTGGCTTCATCTAAACGTTTTCCCCGATGAGTCAATAGCGCCAACTCTTCTGTTTTCACTCCTGGACCATCATCTTCAATACTGACAATGAGCTGCTGATCATGATTGCTGATACATACTCTAATTTCAGTGTCAGCCCATTTAAACGCGTTGTCTAATAAGTTACCCAGTAGTTCCATGCCATCTTCGCGATGCATGGGGAGTCGTCTGATGTCTGCTGGAATATCTAAGCGGCAATTGATGGTCTTAGTGCGATGCACTTTTTTTAGAGTCTGCACCAGATCTTCAATATCTTTAGGTAATTGCATTTGCGCCGCCGGTAACATATCACCGGTTATACGCGCTGCAGCGAGCTTTCTCTCAATCATTTTATGCACTAGATCGAGTTGTTTTTGTAATGCTTCTGCAGAATCAGGATCTTTTAAGCCTAATACTTCAACTTGTTGCTGCATGACCGCTAGCGGCGTTTTAAGCCCGTGGCTTAAGTTGCCTAAATTATTGCGACTACGCTCAATCTGCTTACTCGAATACAGTAAAAGCTCATTATAGTTCGAGGCTAATGGTTGCAATTCTAAGGGGATGGTATTGAGATCGAATGAAGATATTTCGCCTTCACGTAACCGAGCCAAAGTATCTTTCATTTGACTGACGGGTTTAAAGGATTGACGCAGCACCAAAAAAATCCCCATTATCATTGCCATCAACATAACAAGATTGACGATAAGCTTAGTACCATAAATTTCTGAGACTATTTTGCGACCAATACTTAAGTCTTGCGCTACGGTGAGTGTGGCATTGAGCCCTGAAGTATCAGAATTAAGACCTATCGATAACAGTTGAATATCATGATTTTGTGGCCCCTTGGTCTGCCATGCTCGCGTCTCCCCCTCTTTTAAGTCGGCAACTTCTAAGCGTTGATCCCACAGTGACCGCGATCTTAGCTCCTGCTCTGGCAGATCAAGTTGATAGTAGCGACCTGAATAGACGGGTTTATAGAAATTTGAAAGTTGGGTTTGATCAATGCTGAGGCTGCCGTCCTCGATGTGAGTGGCGAGTAATACTTGTTGAAGATCTTCTTGCAGCCTTGCAATAATCGAATCATGGAAGGCTTGGCGTAGCATGGACTCGAAAAAGACCAGCGCCACTATTGTGGCGATAACAACTAAGCCTGTTAACCACAGGCTTAGTTTGCTACGGATGGATATCATTGCACCACGCCGTGAAAAATATACCCCTGGCCGCGACGTGTTTCGATAGCGGTTTTACCCAATTTTTTACGAAGGTGAGTGACGTATACTTCAACAACATTACTCTCTTTTTCGTCGTCAAATTGATATAACTTATCGGTGAGCTGCGCTTTTGAAAGGAGTTTTTTAGGTGACATTAAGAATATCTTTAATAGCCTAAATTCCATTGCGGTTAGCTCAAAGGTATTTTCACCTATAGTGACAGATTGCTGTCCTTCGTCTAAAGCAACGCCAGCATAAGTGAGCTGTTTGTTAGGTGAGTTGGCTTTACCATGAGCACGTTGGATCAACGCTTGGATCCTGACAAGTAGCTCTTGGGTATGAAAAGGTTTACCTAAGTAGTCATCAGCGCCAGAGTTAAAGCCTTCGACTTTCTCATGCCATTGGCTCCGCGCAGTTAGCATGATAACCGGTGTATGTATGCCTTGTTCACGCCAGCGCTCGAGCAACTCAAGGCCATTACCGTCAGGTAAGCCAATGTCAAGGATCACGCAATCATATTGGGTTTCATTCATTAGATAATCAGCTTCGCTAATCTTGTCGGTAGCATCAGTGACATAGCCTGCTTGCTTAAGCTGTTTTAGCAGTTCTTCAACAAGTAGGGTGTTATCTTCAACAAGGAGTAATTTCATAAAGTGTGCTCTCAATCGTGCCTGTAGCGTTAATCGCGCTTAGCTTTTGACTGGTAATGTTAACTCAAAAGTAATGCAAAGCTATGTGTTTTATATATTACAGTGTTTCTGCAATACAACGACTTGGCATTTTTGCTGGGTTAGTGAGTTGTCCGTTACGTGCATTTAGGATCAGATCTACAATCTCACCATTTGGGTTGCGAATTTGTATTTCATACAGCCAATTGCCATCATATTGGTAAAGATGGGCATCGATAAGCTTACCGTGACAGATAGCTTTGATGCCAACAAGTGTAACGTCTAATGACAGGATTTGACCACTCTTCACCAGCAGTTGCGCTTGATAGTGCTGCACTTCCACTTTTTGATTGGCAAATACCAATATGGGGAGTTTTAGTAAGCAAACTAAAATGCTTAAATAAATAGCAATTTTCAAGCGGTACTCCTAAAAAAAAATGGCCTGAGATTAATCTCAGACCATTTTATAGAAGCTGTATTAAACCGAGCTTAATACTGTATTAGCGAGTACCGTATACTACGATAGTCTTACCATGAGCTTGTATAAGGCTTTGTTCTTCTAGCATTTTCAAGATACGACCAACAGTCTCGCGAGAACAACCAACAATCTGGCCAATCTCTTGACGAGTGATCTTAATCTGCATGCCGTCAGGATGCGTCATCGCATCTGGCTGCTTAGCTAGATGAAGCAATGTCTGCGCGATTCTGCCAGCAACGTCTAAGAAGGCTAAGTCACCCACTTTTTGGCTTGTGCTGTGCAGGCGGTGAGCCATTTGTGAAGAAAGCTTCATCAAAATTTCAGGATTAACCTGAATGAGTTGCTTAAATTTCTTATATGAAATTTCAGCAATCTCACAGGCTTGCTTAGCACGAACCCAAGCAGTACGTTCAGCTTGTTCTTCGAACAGACCTAATTCACCGATAAAGTCGCCCTGGTTAAGGTAAGAAAGAATCATCTCTTTACCTTCTTCGTCTTTAATCAAGACGGCTACAGAGCCTTTTACGATGTAATAAAGCGTATCTGAATCTTCACCAGCGTGGATCAAAGTGCTTTTGGCTGGATACTTATGAATGTGACAGTGTGATAAAAACCATTCCAAAGTAGGATCCGGTTTTGGCTTTCCAATCAGAGCCATGCCTATGTTCCTCGACTGATTTACGTTAAGAGTAAGAATATGCTAATTAAGCATCTTACGTCAATTAAGCAGATGAAACCTTGATGGAAGTCTTACTTTAGACTTATCGCATAAAGGTAACTAGCTATGATGATAGTCTTTTATTCTGATACATTAGTAATATATGTCAACTTATTACGTCTTTTCCAATAATAGTATGGTTAACTCTGCAAGCGATATCACATCTTGTTTGGTCGCTGGCAGTTAGGCGAATCATCGCTTAATACAAGGCTGGATTTAATGTCATAAATTCGGACGCTTTTAATGAGAGTGATTCTCATTTGTATAGTTAAGGGCTTTATCCTCGACTTTTGTCTGAATTTCTGGCTAACTGCTAAAAGATATAGTTCAGCATTGATCAATTAGCCATGCTTGAGTTGTTTGATTTAATAGGAGCGCGTGTGAAGTTTAGACCTTGGATTTTAAATACTGTAGTGGTCTTTTTGATAGCCGCGAGCCCTGCTGCTCAAGCTTTTTCAATTCCTCAGCCTGTAGGCACAGCTGAAGCCAGCCGGGTAGCACATATCCATTTGAAAGCGGCTCACGGTGATTCCGATGCCCAATATCTACTTGGGTTGATGTATTTGTCTGGACGATTTGTTGAACAGAACCAAACTGTAGGCATGGAGTGGGTGACCCGCGCTGCTAAGCAAGGCCATGCTAAAGCGCAGCAAACAGTCGCTGACTTGGCGTTTGAAGGCAGCATAGTGACTCGTGACCTGCCAACGGCAAAACAGTGGTACACGGCGCTGAGTAAGCAGGGCAATAAGCGGGCTGACTTTAGATTAGGCTTTATTTATGCTGCTGGTGGCGAAGGGGTTGAGCGTAATTGTGGTAAAGCGGTAGAGCAATTTAAGCTGGTCGGCGATGAGATCTCATTAAGTAATGTTGCTTGGATTTTAGCGACGTGTCCAGAAGCTAAGTATCGAGACGGTGACCAAGCATTAGCGCTGTCACTTAATCTGCTAAAAGCGAATAAAAAAGACCCGACCACATTGGATAACCTTGCCGCAGCGTATGCGGAAGTTGGCGATTTTGATGCAGCCATTTCTACTCAGCAAAAAGCGATTGAGGCATTAGCACTCACCTCTGATCAAAGTAAGACGGGTGCGTTTATCCAGCGATTGGAAACATACCAAAACTTTGAGCCCTTTCGTGAAGTGGTGCCTTTAATCGGTAATTAATACTCATCAAATTTGAAAAGCGCTTAAGTGATTAAGCGCTTTTTTTGTGTCTCGAATAAACCCATTCAACTAGTTATTACCTCTAATCAAATATGGAAATCCACAGACCTACTCAATCGAGGCTGTTATCTGCGGCCATGTTCCGGAGGATAATCTGATCAATATGGATGTGGAATTCACTGGATGTTGATTGTTAAGAGAGGTTAGCGAGTATTTCCAAGGAGATGAACAGATCAACATGGGGATAGAATTCACTTTATTTAGAGGTTAGCCAGCATGCCCAAGGTAATAAACAGATCAAGATGGGGGAATTCACCGCCAAGAGCATGCTAACTTATCGTTCTTTCGCCTGAAATCCCGATAAGCCAAAGTCTACAGAACCTACCTTAAACAAATCTTAAGACTGTGAATCGTCGGATTGAATTACTCATTTTCTGGTGTGATTAGCTGCAGTCGTTTATCCATTAAGTCCTTAACCAGTGGGGTTAGGATCAGTTCCATAGCCAACGACATCTTGCCACCTGGCACCACTAACGTGTTGATGCGAGACATAAAGGAGCCTTGGATCATCCGCAAGTAATAAGGGAAGTCGACGTTTTTAATGCCACGAAAACGGATCACCACAAAGCTCTCATCTAAGCTCGGGATGCTTTTTGCACTAAAAGGGTTCGAGGTATCTACGGTTGGCACCCGTTGAAAATTAATATGGGTGCGAGAGAATTGTGGTGTCATATGGTTAATATAATCGTCCATACTGCGCACTATCGAGTCCATGACTTTTTCACGGCTATGACCTCGTTCAGAAGTGTCTCGAATAATCTTTTGAATCCACTCTAAATTAACAATAGGTACCATACCTATCAGCAGATCGACATGCTGTGCCACGTCACAATCATCGGTGACTACGCCGCCGTGTAGACCTTCATAATAAAGCATTTCGGTATTTTCGGGCAGCGGATGCCACTGGGTGAAAGTGCCTGGCATTTGGTTGAATGGAACGGCTTCGTCAAAGGTATGCAGGTATGCGCGGGTCTCACCTTGGCCTGTGCTGCCATAGTCGCTAAAGCATTGCTCTAAACGTTGAAAATCGTTGGCCTCAGGGCCAAAGTAACTGATGTTACGATTTTCAGTTTTTTCTTTACGGATCATCACCGCCATTTCTGGGCGAGTGAAATGATGAAAGCTATCGCCTTCAACAATGACTGCATTAATCCCAAGTTGCCTAAAGATATGATTGAATGCAGTTGTTGTCGTTGTCGTACCGGCACCGGATGAGCCTGTAACAGCAATAATAGGATGTTTCGCTGACATTTTTTTACCTAAAATAGAGACAGTTGAATATCACCTGGACACCGCCAAATATGGCTAATGGTTTTGATCCTGCAACAAATCTGGTTCTTCAAAAACTGTATGTGAATTTTATACCCATTCTACTTCAAAGTGCCTGTTTCAGAGCTGCCTGAGCGGAGCCAATTCAAGGCGCACAGTTGTAATAATGGTTGTTCCCTTATCAAACTGCGCAACGAAAAAAGTGGCTTTGCTCAGGCGCTCCCTTTGGGTGGGTTTAAAAGTGATTTAAACCGCGTAACTGAACTTGACAATAAACCAGCTATTGCGCTGCGCCCAAAGCCTTGTTTAAGTCACTTTTAATTCCCACTGAAATCATACATCTTGAAGTTGATTGGGTATAGTTATACGTATTCGAATCTCTCAGGTCAATCTTGAGCTGGATCCATTGTTACAATATCTTCTTTACGCCTAATTGCGATAGATTCTTCTTCTTCGCTAAACTCGACCACTAATTCGCCACGCGCGAGTGCGGCACGACAGGTCGAAATCGCACTCTTCATACTGTCTGCATCAGTACCTGAAAAACTGCCATCTTCTAGCTGGCCAATAAGAAACTCTTTGATAATGTTTTCAAATGTTTCAGGGGGCAATTGGTTTAATGATTCATACGGAACTAGCATGGTTTATTCTCAGGTTGATTGAGGTGAGAGGTTAAAAAAGACAAAATTCTCTTTTCAATATAGTAGCGTGGGCGCCATGGCGTACCGCCTTCAATAAAGCCGACATGGCCACCATTCTCATGTAATTCATATTCGACCTGTGCCGCTAACTGGTCACTCGTCGGGATCACTGCATGGGTCATAAAGGGATCATCTTTGGCATGGATCACTAAGGTTGGTTTTTGAATTGTGCTCAAATATGGAAGACCGCTGGCGCGATGGTAATAGTCGTCCACACCATTAAAACCGTGCAGTGGCGCCGTTATCTGATCATCAAAAGCATAAAAAGTGGTCAATTTTTCAATTTCAGCTTTGCCAATAGGCATTAGGGCTTGTAGTGCAGGAGTCGATAATTTGCCAATCATCTTCTCCTGCAGTTGTTTGATTAGATAGCTCTGGTACACCTTTGAAAAGCCGCTCTCTAGGCGTTTAGCGCATGCAGCAAGGTGTAACGGTGCAGAGATGGCAACGGCTCGATCAATTAAGCTTTTCTCTTGTTGTTCGCCTTGATACTTAATCAAAACGTTACCACCAAGACTATACCCCACAGCCAGTAAAGGGGAGTCCGGATAGCGTTGTTTAAGTAGCATCAGAGTCGCCTGAATATCTTGAGTATCACCGCTATGATAACCCCTGACCAGCCTATTTAATTCGCCAGAGCAACTTCGATGATGATGTACTACGGCGCATCGTTTTTGCGTTTTACATTCGGCCAGAATACGGCGTGCATAATGAGACGCTGAACTGCCCTCTAGGCCATGTACGATAACAACAATGACCTGGCCTGTTTGGGGCTTACCTTGCCAGTCAAGATCAATAAAATCACCATCGTCTAACTCTAATCTTTCCCTTTCTAACGGTGGTCTGTCCACTTTGGTTAGCACGGGTAAAATCGTTTGGATATGGGGGTTTTTAGCCCACCAGGCAGGTGAAAATTTGTGTGTCATCATAATTGGCTATTGCTGAAAATTAAAACGTGTGTTTAATTGTTATTATGACAAGAGTGTAACACAGATCGAAAAAGCAAATTTGGAGCGCTTTAACTCAGTGTCTTAGTGGTGATTAGGCAAGATGAAAACCCCACCTTTTATCAACGTCAGCTTTTATAAAAAGCCAATAATAACAATAAGAGGACAAGATGGAACGACGTACTTTTATAACGACTGCATTAGCTGGAACGGCATGCCTAGCACTAGGCGTTAATTATTGTTCTACCGATTACATCAATGTCAATCCTAAGCTTGATGGTAAACATCGACTGCTTTTTAGCGTATTACTGCCAGTATTTCTCGACGGTGCACTACCTGACGTACCTGGGTTAAAAAGAGATGCTGAAAACCGCACCTTAGATGCTATTGAACAAACGATCTTGTTGTTACCCGAAGATAGCCAGGCCGAGCTTGAACAGTTGTTAGACTTATTAGAAGGGCGATTAGGACTGTTAATTCTTACGGGCAGCATGACGCCACTGATGATGCGTAACAGCGTGGAGTTAATAGAGATGCTGCAAGGATGGCGTACAAGCTATATCGAAATGATGGTGACAGCTTATCAAGGCTTAAGAGAGTTGGTCATGGCAAGCTATTACTCGGACCCGGAGCATTGGAGCCGATTACATTACGCTAAGCCCGATTTTCTTGAGGAGATTAATTGATGTTATTCGTAAACCGTGTCGGTTGTGAGGAGTAATTTGTGGCCATTGAAGATCCGATTGTTACTGGGCTAAATTCGGGCTGGGCGCATATTAATGCGGGACAGTTAACATCAAATCAAACGTTTGAAGCTGATGTGGTTATTGTGGGGAGTGGCGCTGGAGGCGGAACTGCCGCAGAGATCCTCACTAATGCTGGCTTGTCAGTCATTATTGTTGAGGGCGGGCCTCTGAAGTCTTCTAAAGACTTTGTTATGGAGGAGCGGACCGCTTATCCTGATCTCTACCAACAAGCAGCTGGAATGAAGACAACCGATAAAGCGATTGGTATTTTTCAGGGCCGAGCTGTAGGGGGCTCCACTACGATTAATTGGACGACATCTATCCGAACTCCAGATCCCGCTTTAGCTTATTGGGCCTCAAAAAAATCGGTCGTCGGACTTTCAACAGATGAGTTGACACCTTGGTTCAAAAAAATGGAACAGCGGCTCAATATCAGTGAATGGACATTCGATCCTAATCGCAATAATGCCGCTTTAAAAGAAGGGTGTGAGCAGTTAGGTTGGGATTACACTGTTATTAAGCGCAATGTAAAAGGGTGCTGGAATACAGGGTATTGCGGTATGGGCTGCCCGGTGAATGCTAAACAATCAATGTTGGTAACCACAATACCTGCTGCGTTAGAGCAGGGCGCGACACTGGTCAGTCAGGCCAAAGTGATGAAGCTTGAGCATCATAATGACAAAATTTATGCATTAAAAGCACAGGCATTAGACAGTAATATGAAACCGTTACCGGTGGAGATCGTCTTCAAGGCAAAGCACTATATTCTGGCCGCGGGTGCAATCCATACACCGACGATAATGTTGCGCTCAAAGTTACCTGATCCATATGAGATTATCGGTAAACGGACTTTCCTGCATCCCAGTTTACTTAGTGGTGCTATTTTCTCTGATCCCATTAATGGTCATAGTGGCGCGCCACAATCCATTTATTCAGATGAGTTTGTATGGAAAAATGGCGTCGATGGCGAGCTCGGTTATAAGCTAGAAGTACCGCCCATTCATCCTATTTTGATCGCATCCAAAACGATAGGTTACGGACAAAGTCATGCTGAATTAATGGCGAACTTTAACCAACTACAAGTCACCATCGCGTTGGTTAGAGATGGTTATCATGAGAACAGTCCTGGCGGTGAGGTTAAGTTAACCGATCATGGCAGTACGTTAGACTACACGCTCACGGATGCTTTTTGGCGAGCAGCAAGACGCGCTTACGCCAGTATGGCTGAGCTGCAATTTGCCGCCGGAGCCAACAAGGTGTTACCCATTAGTGAGGGCATGCCTTATTTAAACAGTTGGCCCGAAGCTAAAAAGGCGATTGCGGAGATGGACTTGGCGCCATTAAAGACGGTTGTTGCCTCTGCACACGTGATGGGAGGGTGTCCGTTAGGGGAAGACCCTAAAATGTCGATGGTCAATAGTTACGGTGAGTCTCACTACTTTGAAAACTTATCGGTAATGGATGGATCCATATTTCCCACGAGTTTAGGTGCAAACCCGCAATTGTCGATATACGGAATAACGGCACGCAATGCGACTCGTCTTGCAGAAAAATTGACCGCCAGTTAAACAACAATATTTTGAGTATTAAAAAAGCCCGCTGATAACAGCGGGCTTTTTATTGTTCAATAATCTATCTTAGCATTTACAGTGGTGCTATTAGGCCACTGTTAATGTTGCTAATATCATCTTCATTCAATGTACCTGCAGCTTGCTTAAGCGCAATGATTGAATTGATATAGCCATAACGCGCATCAGACAGTTTACGTTTTGAATCGTATAAGTCTCGAGTACGGTTTAACACGTCAACGATAGTACGAGTGCCCACTTCAAAACCGGCTTGAGTTGCTTTTAGTGCACTCTCTGATGAGATCACTGATTGCTCATATGCACGGATTGAACTGATCGAAGCGCCAACGTTGTTAAAGTTATTACGGATATCTTTAACGACTTTACGGTGTGTCTGTTCAAGCTTCTCACTTGCTTCAACATACTGATACTGAGCTTGATTGACTTGAGAAGTGACTTTAAAGCCTTCAAAAATAGGAATGCTCAGTGTGACACCAACTGTGCCATTATCGAAGTCAGGTTGGTTAATACCACCGGTGTCTTGTTCAATTCCCTTCTTATATCCTGCATTTAGGCTCAGTGAAGGCATGTGACCGGCTTTATAAAGCGTAATGGTCTCTTCGGCAATATCTTTACCAATACGTGTTGTCATTAAATCAACGTTATTGGTTTCTGCTATTTTGACCCAGTCAGCCGATATTGCGGGGGCAATGGGGGCTGCAGAAAAACGGTTAGTGTCTAAGATATTAATACTCTTATGATCAATACCGGTAATTTCACGCAGTGCTTCATAGCTATTGGCAAGTGTATTTTCAGCTAGAATTTCAGTTGCGTTGGCTAAATCATATTGTGCTTGAGCTTCATGCACGTCGGTAATTGCGGTAAGACCTACGGCAAAACGTTGTTTTGTTTGTTCAAGTTGGCGATCAATTGCACGTTTCTCTGAACCTTGGAACTCGTAGTTATCTTTTGCGGTAAGGACATCGAAGTATGCTGTCGTGACACGGATAATCAAATTTTGCAGCGAAGATGCATATGCTGAGTCAGCTTGAGATGCCGCTTTTTCTGCCAAGCTTAAACCTACCCATGCACTGTGATCATAGATAACTTGATTTAAAGAAATGCCACCAACGATGCCGCTGGTATCTTCAGCGGTGTTTGCTGAATTATCGTTCCACGCTTTATCGTAACCGACATTGGCACTAATGGTTGGCAATAGCGGTGCACGTTGCTCTTCTATTTGCTCATAAAGTGCATCACGCTGTGCTTTGGCTTGCAGCGCAATAGGATCACTGGTTAATGCTTGTTGATATATCTGTAGAAGGTCGTCGGCATGTGCGACCTGAGCAGAGACGGCCAGCGTCAGTGCGGCACATAGATAGCGGATCTTGAATTTCATTTGCTGTCCTTTTAGACAAAATTCCCCATTGAGGAGCGAATTTAACTTTGTTTTGTTTAGTTATGCCTAACTTAAAATGAAAAGTTAGGCGGTTTGCGCTTCCCGACGCTTCCCAATACATCTAAACTTAGTGGGTAGATAGTAAAAACCTACAATTCCTAAGTCAACTATGAAGTGTAACAGTTTTTTATCGCAATAATCAGATCTGCCTTTTATCTTAGTATTAATATATTTACTTTGCTTTGTTTTGGCATAAACACCTTGATAAACAAGTAGGTTTAGGGGAATAAATGAACAATACTTTTAGTCATAAAGATGTTGAATTGCTCGCTAAGAAAACCTTATATAAAGGTTTCTTCAAAATGGAAGAGTATCGCTTTAAACATCGGCTGTTTGACGGCGGTTGGAGTGGTGAGGTCACAAGAGAGGTGTTTGAAAGAGGACATGCTGTCGTTGTGTTACCCTACGACCCGATTAAAGATAAAGTGGTGCTGATTGAGCAGATCCGCATACCAGTGCTCGGCAGCGCTAAATCGCCTTGGTTGTTTGAATTAGTCGCCGGGATGATTGATCCGGGTCAAACATCTGAAAATGTTGCCATTAAAGAGCTTAAAGAGGAAACCGGTCTTGACGCGTTGAGTGTTACTAAGCTAAATCAGTATTTTTCAAGCCCAGGTGGTACAAGCGAGCGCTTTGACTTTTATTGGGCTGCAGTGGATTCATCAAATGCGGGTGGAAACTACGGTTTACCTGAGGAGCATGAAGACATAAAAGTCCATGTAGTGGACAGAGAATTAGCTTACAAAATGTTAACAGATGGACTGATAGATAATGCCTCCACCGTCATTGGCCTGCAATGGCTGCAATTGAACTATCGAGATTTGATTAAACGCAATAGTGAAAAATGATCATTGTTGCTCGGCTTAAAAGATCCTTGGAACTATATCGTGTCAAAAGTCACATACGTCCGCAAGAACAAGTACCAGCCCAATATCAGTCAGTTTTTGGCTGTCTGTGCTCGCAACTATATGCATATTCAGCGTTGGCTTACACAAGAGCCTTGCGAAGGTCAGCATTGGCAAGTTGCTGGTGAGTTTGGTCGGCTGGATGTTCGGCTGTTGGAAAATACTAAATATACTCAACTGGTCGAAATTTCAAGGTGTGCAGGCGATCATGCATTAGTGTCAAGGCCCAAAGTATCAGTTCGCGTTTATCATGATGCTAAATTAGCAGAAGTGTTAACTAGTCAACAGATTTACCAATTACGTCCAGTGTATGATTATCCAAATATGTATATGCATCATCGTGATGAAAAGTATCAAGTGAATGCGTTTCTTGAAGAGTTATTGAAGATAGATAACTTAACTAAATTTATTTGTTAATCTGGTATTTAGGTAATTACTTTGCTAAAAGAGGCAATCTCTTATTCAATTTCTGAGTCAGGCAGTGTGAGAATGGTGCAAGTCACTGACCCTCATCTTTTTGCTGATCCTGAAGCCCAGTTACTAGGTTTGAACACTTCCCATAGCTTGAATGCAGTATTGAATACCATTGCTGCTGTTGATTACCCGGCACACTTTATGTTGGCGACAGGGGATATCAGTCAAGACTATTCAAACCAGTCTTACCATAATTTTGTCGATGCTATTACCCCGTTAAACTTGCCTTGTCATTACTTGCCTGGGAATCATGATGACCCCCGTATTATGAATCTGCATATGCAGGGTGAGAAAGTATATGGGCAAAAAAGGATACTGGCAGGTAATTGGCAAATTATTATGCTGGATTCTACGGTTAGAGGCAGGCCCGGTGGGCATATGTCGGATGACGAGTTAAGTCTCATTGATAATGCCATTAAAGCTGAACCTAACCGCTACACCCTGCTGGTGATGCATCACAATCCTGTTCTTGCGGGTTGTGCTTGGTTAGATCAACACTGTATGGACAACGGCAGCGACTTTATTGAGCAGGTCTCGCGTTACCGACAAGTCAAAGGGCTACTTTGGGGACATATCCACCAAAGTATTGATACTATTCATCTAGGGCCACATGGGCCAGTCAAGTTAATGGCCACGCCGTCGACTTGTATTCAATTTAAACCTAAGTCTCCCTATTTTGCATTAGATGCACTTCAACCGGGTTACCGTTTGCTGGAGCTTAAGTCTGATGGTAGCATCCTAACTAACGTGTATCGGGTACCAGGCGAAAACTTTTCACCTGACAATGAAGCTGGCGGTTATTAAGTAAGATATAACACCGCAGCGTGAGGAACTATGCTGCTTTATATTCATGGATTTAATAGCTCTCCGCTTTCAGACAAAGGACTTGTGACCGCAAGTTTTATTAAGCAACATTATCCCGAATTAGACTTTTATCAACCACAGTTGCCTAGTGAGCCACTAGAGGCGATGGCGTTATTGATTCAAATAGTAGAAAAAGCCAAAGCTGCAAATAAGCCGGTGAGCTATATAGGCTCTTCATTAGGAGGCTATTTTGCCAGTTATTTGGCTGAAAACTACGGTGGGCGCGCAGTTTTGATTAATCCTGCGGTAAAACCCTTCGAACTGTTTGATGAATTCATCGGCACTCAGTACAATCCCTATACAAATGAAACCTATCAGGTTTCAACTAAACATAAACAGGATATTGCTGAGTTCGATACTGCAGCTATTATGAATCCTGATCGCTTTTATGTACTGTTACAAACAGGCGATGAAGTACTCGACTATAAACAGGCCGTACAGAAATATCATTGTTGTAAACTGTTAATAGAACCAGACGGCGAACATCGCTTTATAGGCTATGAAAAGCAGCTTGCTTCCATTTGTGAATACCTGTTTTCTTGACAAATAGACCCGTAGGGCCGCAACATGGCCTGAATAACAAAAAAATATGTGTGCCATGACAAATCAATACACCTCAGATGCTATTGAAGTCCTAAACGGACTTGACCCTGTAAAACGTCGCCCGGGTATGTATACCGATACTTCGCGCCCGAACCATTTAGGACAGGAAGTCATAGATAATAGTGTCGACGAAGCTCTCGCTGGGCACGCAAGTCGAATCGACGTTATCTTACATACTGACAACTCACTTGAAGTCACTGATGACGGCCGCGGCATGCCTGTGGATATTCATCCTGAAGAGGGGATCCCCGGCGTTGAGTTGATCCTCACTAAGCTGCATGCTGGTGGAAAGTTTTCTAATAAAAACTACCAATTTTCCGGTGGTCTACATGGGGTGGGTATTTCGGTTGTTAACGCCCTGTCTAACCGAGTTGAAATCACCGTAAGACGAAATGCTGAAGTCTATGATATGGCTTTTGAGCACGGTGAAAAAGTGGAAGATCTACGTGTCACTGGCACCTGTGGTCAACGAAATACCGGTACTCGAGTCCATTTTTGGCCAGATATAAGCTATTTTGACTCAGGCAACTTCTCAGTGAGCAAGCTCAGTTATTTGCTTAAAGCTAAGGCTGTATTGTGTCCTGGTTTGAGAATTAAGTTTGTAAACAAGCAGGCTAATGAAACACAAGAGTGGTTCTATGAAAGCGGCTTAGAAGATTATTTAAAGTCGTCAATTGCTGGTGCCCCTACGTTGCCAGAAGACCCATTTGTAGGGAGTTTTAAAGGTAATATTGAAGCCGCTGATTGGGCTATCACTTGGTTACCTGAAGGTGGCGATTACTTAAATGAAAGTTACGTAAACCTTATTCCAACACCGTTAGGTGGTACGCACGTCAATGGTTTTAGGCAAGGTTTGCTCGAGTCCATGCGTGAGTTTTGTGAATTTAGAAACTTAATGCCACGTGGTATCAAGTTAACTCCTGAAGATATCTGGGATCGTTGCACCTTTATCTTGTCTATCAAGATGCAAGACCCACAATTTTCAGGGCAGACCAAAGAGAAGTTATCGAGCCGACAATGTGCAGCTTTTGTATCAGGGATTGTACGCGATGCATTTAGCCTGTGGTTGAACACCAATACAGAACAAGCTGAAGCCTTGGCTGATATGTGCATTAATAATGCACAGAAACGTTTAAAAGCAGCAAAGAAAGTTGCGCGAAAGCGTATTACCTCTGGCCCAGCATTACCTGGGAAACTGACCGATTGCAGTGGTCAAGACCCAATGCGTGGCGAACTGTTCTTGGTGGAAGGTGACTCTGCAGGGGGGAGTGCTAAGCAAGCGCGTGATCGTGAATTTCAAGCAATTATGCCGTTGCGAGGTAAAATCCTCAATACTTGGGAAGTCGATGCATCGCAAGTGCTGGCATCACAAGAGGTTCATGATATCTCGGTTGCCATTGGTTGTGATCCCGACAGCACTGATATTTCTGAATTAAGGTACGGTAAAATCTGTATTTTAGCGGATGCTGACTCCGATGGATTGCATATTGCGACCTTGTTGTGTGCGCTATTTATGAAGCATTACCGTGTCCTGGTGGAGCAAGGACACATTTATGTGGCTATGCCACCTTTGTTCCGTATCGATATTGGCAAAGAAGTGTTCTATGCACTCGATGATTCAGAGAGAGACGGTATTATTGACCGCATCGCAGCTGAAAAACGCAAAGGGAAAGTCCAAGTAACACGATTTAAAGGACTAGGTGAAATGAATCCACTGCAGCTGCGTGAGACCACAATGGATCCCAATACGCGTCGATTGGTTCAACTGACCATTGACGATGTTGATGACACATTAGCACTGATGGATATGCTGCTTGCTAAAAAACGTTCTGGCGACCGAAAAATTTGGCTGGAGACAAAGGGTGATTTAGCGCAGATCTAGATAGATCGCTTACCTCAACAGAGCACTAAACTAAAAGAAGAATAATGACGTTTAAAAATCACCCCAAACAAATATGTGTCGGCCTGTCCGCAATATTGATTCAGCTTATTTGTAGCGCAACGAGTATAGCCGCGGAGCCTGTGATGATCACAGTCTCTAAAGGCTTTGGTTTAACACTGTTCGCTTCCGATTTGGGCGATGCGAAACAGCTGGCCTTAGGGAGCAATGGCACACTGTTTGTTGGCTCCTACAAAGAAGGAACCATAACCGCGCTCGTGGATGCAGACCAAGATGGTAGAGTAGACAAGCGTTATATCATTGCTAAAGGGCTGCATTACCCCGAAGCGATTGCTTTTCATGATGGTGCTTTATATGTGGCTGAAGATGAACGGATCTTAAGATTTGTTGATATTGAATCACGGCTAAGGCGTCCGGGCCGAGCGAAAGAAATTTATGATCGTTTACCTGGTAACACCCAAAAAAGCAAACGTGCCATGCATTTTGGCCCTGATGGCAGGCTTTACATCGCGATTGGTGCACCCTGTAATGTGTGTGAGCCTGAAGCACCGTTTGGTAGCATTATTGCTATCGACGTCAACACTGGCGAAAGCGAGCAAATTGTGAGTGGTGTTCGTCGAGTTGCGGCTTTTGACTGGTCTGTTGAAGATAAAGAGTTGTGGTTTTCAGACTTAGGTCGAGATTGGATGGGCGATAACCTACCGCCAGATGAGATTAATAAAGTTGAAACTGTAGGCAGTCATTATGGCTTTCCCTATATCCACGGAAAAGATGTTATTGAACCCGCTTATGATAAGCCTAAAAACTTAAAAGTGGTCGCTCCCCAATACGAACTACCTGCTCACGTTGGACCTAAGGGGCTGCACTTTTATCGTGGCGACCAATTTCCAGAACGTTATCAGAATCAAATGTTTGTTGCTGAAAACGGTTCGTGGAATCGCTCAAGTAAAGTTGGCTATCAAATAGTAATGCTTGAGATAAAAGATAAACAAGTCGTCAAGCGTAGCACCGTTGTTAGCTTCTTAGATGGTGAATTTCCGGTAGCCAGACCCCATTCGTTGATCACCGCACCCGATGGTGGCATGTATATTTCGGACGATTTGAAAGGTAACGTTTACCGTTTGTATTACAAAGAGACACAAAAAAATCAGTCACAGGATAATGATTAATGAGTGATGCGATAGATTTAAGCTTAGACGGCGTAGAGCAAATGCCAATGCGCCGCTTCACGGAAGAGGCCTACCTTAATTATTCCATGTACGTGATCATGGACCGTGCTCTGCCGCATATTGGTGACGGACTGAAACCGGTACAAAGGCGTATCATTTACGCGATGAGCGAGCTTGGCTTGTCCGCAACGTCAAAGCATAAGAAATCAGCTCGTACGGTCGGTGACGTGCTCGGTAAATACCATCCTCATGGTGACAGTGCATGTTACGAAGCCATGGTGCTTATGGCACAGCCGTTCTCATATCGTTATCCATTGGTCGACGGTCAAGGAAACTGGGGAGCACCCGATGATCCTAAGTCATTTGCGGCGATGCGATATACCGAAGCTAGACTGTCAAAATTTTCTGAAGTTCTGCTAAGTGAACTTGGACAAGGGACTGTTGATTGGGGCGTAAACTTTGATGGCACCATGAAAGAGCCGTTAGTTATGCCCGCGAGATTGCCTCATATCTTACTCAACGGCATTACCGGTATCGCTGTTGGTATGGCGACAGATGTGCCACCACACAATGTTAAGGAGCTTGTGGGAGCTTGTATCGAGTTACTCGATAACCCGAAAGCTGACTTGCCACGTTTGATGGAGTTTGTTCCTGGACCTGATTACCCAACAGAAGCAGAGATAATTACTCCAGCTGCTGATATTGCCAAAATATATCAGACCGGTAAAGGCTCGATTAGAGCCCGTGCTGTATACACGGTTGAAAATGGTGAGGTGGTGATTACCGCATTGCCACATCAAGCGAGTAGCGGCAAAATATTAGAGCAAATGGCAGGGCAGATGCAGGCTAAGAAGCTGCCCATGGTAACGGATTTACGTGATGAGTCTGATCACGAAAGCCCTGTTCGGATGATCATTGTGCCGCGTTCTAACCGCGTTGATTGTGATCAGATGATGGCACACCTTTTTGCAACCACGGATTTAGAGAAAAGTTATCGAGTCAATCTTAATATATTAGGTCTAAACGGACGTCCACAAGTTAAAGGTCTACTTGAAATATTAACGGAGTGGCTGGTGTTCCGTACCACAACGGTTAAGCGTCGTTTAGAATACCGTTTAGATAAAATCTTATCGAGACTGCATATTCTTGATGCCCTAATGGTTGCATTTTTGAATATAGATGAAGTCATCGAAATCATCCGTTTTCACGATGAGCCCAAAGCTGAGTTAATAACAAGATTCAATCTGTCAGATAAGCAGGCCGATGCGATTTTGGATCTGAAATTGCGCCATTTGGCTAAGTTAGAAGAGTTTAAGATCCAGTCTGAGCAAAATGAGTTAGCCGCTGAGCGTGACAAGCTGCAACTGTTGTTAAGTTCTGAGCGTCGTATGAAAACGTTAATTAAAAAAGAACTGATTAGAGATGGTGAAAATTACGGTGATGAGCGACGCTCTCCACTGGTAGAGCGCGGAGAGTCTAAAGCGCTTACGGAGCTAGAACTTGTCCCTGTAGAGTCTGTTACTGTTGTATTGTCAGCAAAAGGCTGGGTACGATGTGCCAAAGGGCACGAGGTTGATGGAAAGAGCTTGTCTTATAAAGAGGGTGATGAATATCTCTGTGCCGCTCCTGGGCGCAGTAATCAACCGAGTGTGTTTATTGATACTTCCGGTCGGTCATTCGCCACTGAAACCCATACGTTGCCGTCAGCCCGCTCTCAAGGCGAGCCAATAACCACTCGCTTTAATCTCGCACCTGGTGCAACGGTAGAGCATGTATTACTGGCAGATGAAGAGCAGTGCTATATTTTAGCCTCAGATGCCGGTTACGGATTCGTTGCGGCAAATAAAGATATGATATCGCGTAATAAAGCGGGTAAGGCTTTGTTGAGTTTACCTACCAATGCGAAGGTATTGCTGCCACAAAAAGTCGATAAATCGACAGCACAATCTATTCTAGCAATTACCAACGAAGGCAGAATGTTACTCTTCTCGTTAGATGCTTTACCGCAGCTGACCAAAGGTAAGGGTAACAAGATCATTGGTATACCGACTGAACGCGCTAAAAGCCGGGAAGAGTTGCTAACACATCTACAAGTGATCCCTGAAGGTATGTCTGTCACCTTGTGGGCCGGTAAGCGGAAACTCACCTTAAAGCCAAGTGATTTGGAGCATTACCGCGGGGAGCGTGGCCGTAGAGGAGCTAAGTTACCCCGTGGACTTCAGCGTGTTGATAGTGTTGAGTTAGGCGAAGGCTCGCCGCAAGAGTAGCGGAAACCTCTGAATGATAGACAATAAAAATGCAGCCAAATGGCTGCATTTTTTATTGATAAACTGCTTCCTAAATACTAAGCGACTTCATAACAATTGGGTTCAATATCGACTTGTCTTTGGATTATTTGAGTTGCCATCTTTGCACATTTACCACATTGGCTTGCAACGCCCAGACGCTTCTTTACATCCGCTAATGAAGCATCGCCTTGGCTAACGGCTTCTTTAATCTGGGTATCTGTAATGGCATGACAAAGGCAAACGTACATAAATAATGATCCAACAATCGAATATGCACGCAGTATAAATGAAAATGATTCTCAATGCTAATAACTAATGAGAATGGTTATCAGTCGTTTGTTAGGTTTACGGTTATTAAAAAGGTTGCAGTGGATCACAACCCAGTGGCAGCTTGCGCACTTGGTTGTGTTTTATGTTGCTTTGTCGGTTCATGACTCTTGCGCTTGTAAGACGGGTTTAATAGCCGCGTTCGAAATGAACTCGATGAGATAGCTTTTCCCCCTTTATCCACTTACGGTAGTTTTCTGAGAAGATCTCTACCACTTGCTCAGGAAAGCTTGGCGCGGCAATATGCGGCGTAATCACCACATTGTCGAGTGACCAAATAGGGTGTTCCTCAGGCAAAGGTTCTTGATTAAAGACGTCAAGGATCGCTTGTTGCTGCTGGTTTTGGATCAGCTGAATGTATAAGGAGTCTAAATCGAGTACATCGCCTCTACCGAGATTAAATAACACTACCTCTTTTTTTAACAACGATAGCGTATGTTGGTTGAGTGCTCCTCGTGTTTCAGGGGTACTGGGTAAAATACTGGCGACAGCATCAGCACGAGGCAGGTGGTGTGTTAGGTTGGCTAACGTGTCGACTTCATCGAAGCCTTTTGTCGGTTTTGCGCCACGATTAATGCCAATGACATGCATGCCGAAATGTTTAGCTGTTTGGGCTATATGCTTAGCAATGGAGCCTGTTCCTAACAGCAATAGGTTTTGCCCTTGCAACGTTTTGTAGCTACCCGGAAGCCAAATTTTTTGAGCTTGCTGATCTCTATATTTGACGTGCTCTCGCTGATACGCCAATAGATAACCAAACAGATACTCACTCATTAATGGACCAAAAATGCCACGCACATTGGTCAGCTCATAGTCTCGGCGCTGTCTCGGTTTTACGAGTGCATCCACTCCAGCAAACGTCGATTGCATCCATTTCAAATTGGTAGCATGGGGCAATATGGGGGCGGCGAGGCTGGGTTCTGCGAGCCAGATGTCGGCATTGAAAATATTTTGTGGGTTATCATCCAGAATGTGAATATTAGGCAGATGGCAAGAAGCCAAAAGCTGACGATAGCGTTCATTTTCTCTGGTAAGCAATAGTAACTTGTGTCCCATGCAGACTCCCTTTATTCTAGCTCTACATCATTAAACTTGAGGATATTAATGTCTAAATTAATTGAATTTCTTAGCTATTTAGGTTCGTTTATCTATCCTTGGCTAACAGAAGTTTCAACTGCAATTATTGCTTGTGCACTTGTTGTATTTGGTAGTGATATTAACCGCTTTTTGCGCCGCTATTTAACGGGGCGATCTTTTATTATTCGAACATTCATTTTTGTCTTAGTAAATGCATTCGGCTATGGCTTAATCATTGTGAAGTTAAGCCCGCTACTAGCGCAATATATGGCTGGAGTATCTTCACACTGGTTGTTCCTGCTTATTATCGCGATTTTCTTTGCTATAGGGGGTTGGGCTCAACGAAATAAACAAGTTTAAGCCATTAATTCTAGTGTAGATTACATTGCACTATTTTGAGAAAGAGATATTCAAACTATCAGCTATAAATTGCATGATTGGCTATTCATTGGCTCAATTCTATCCCGTTAATGTTTCGCTAATGCGGTAATGGCTTTATCTGGAAAGTTAGTAAAGATGCCATCCACTCCAAGTGCCGCCAGCATTGTTATGTCGTCGGCAAAATCCACGGTATAAACATAAACTTTAGCCCCGCGTTGGTGTGCATCATCAATCATCTCTTTGGTGACAAAACTGAGGCCTAAATGGATAGAGTAGGCGTCGAGATCGGTGACCACTTGCGCTAAATTAAGTGGCACGCCCTCAATCAGTGGCGCCACATTGGCGCAAGGAAAAGACTGTTTAAAGGCTTTTAACATCGGGTGATTAAAAGATGAGATTAACAATAAGCTTGGATCATAATTCTGCTCGTGGAGCAGACTAGCGTACAGGTTAATAAAGGCGGGCAACACCGATAGGCCTTTAAGCTCTATATTGACTTCAATATTGTGAGGCTTTAACGCGGCTAATACCTCTGTCAGCTTAGGAATCGCTTCACCAGAGACGAAGATACTTAGTAAATAATCTTTAGTTGCTTTATCGATAAGCCCCTTACCCGAGCTTTTGGCGTCAAGCCTTCTATCGTGAAAAACATAGAGTTCGCCTTCGACCAAATGAATATCCAACTCAACGGCTTTTGCTCCTAGTGCAACCGCCTTCATAAAAGCTTTGGTGGTATTTTCAGGAGCGCAGCCACTTGCGCCGCGATGAGCATATATTTTCATTAGTTGGCTTCTTGAGTCATTGAGTATTAGGTTCTTATCAAGCTTTGGACATCTTTACTCTGTCCCGTCGATAAATGAACTTCTAGCTGAGGGTAGGCGAGCTCTAAATCGTTATCGCGTAACTTCTTGCTGATCTGTTTGTGCAGTTTGTGTCTTAATGGCCAACGAGTGCCCATATCTTTTGCATAGGCTCTCACTTCAAAGTCTTGAGTATGTTGGCCAAAGCCTGCAAACCAAACTTCTGGCTCTGGCGTTAGAAGTGCATCATCACACTCTTGAACCGCTTGATAAAGGGCTGCTTCAACACGAGCAGGATCGGAGTCTCGTGCAACGGATACATAAACAATAACGCGTGTAATAGGATCTGACAGCGACCAGTTAATTAACTGCTCGGTAATAAAGGCCTTGTTGGGCACAATAATCTCTTTACGATCCCAATCAATAATTGTGGTTGCTCGGATCTGAATTTTACTTACCGTTCCGGTGAGATCTCTGATCGTCACCGTATCACCAATTCGAACTGGTTTTTCAAACAGAATGATCAAGCCAGAGATAAAATTAGCGAAGATCTCTTGTAGACCAAAACCTAAGCCGACCGATAATGCAGCGACTAGCCACTGCAGCTTAGACCACTCCATTCCGAGTGTTGAGAAACCACTTAATATACCGAAGAAGATCACCAGATAGCGGCTAACTGTCGTAAGGGCAAAACCAGTACCTTGGCTTAAATCGAGCCGTTGCAGGATGGTTAACTCAATCAAACCTGGCAGATTAGTGGCTATCATCATCGAAAAACCAACAATGATAAATGACAGTAGCAATGACTTTAAGGTTATTGGTAATTGCTGCTCAATGCCATTGAGCGTGGTATTACTAGACCATAACGTCACCCCATCTAGCAAAGAGAACAACGCAGTATGAGTTTGGGTCCACAGTCCTACAATACTGGCTAAGAATGCCAATAGTAACAATGAGCGGACTAGGCCCAGAGATTGACCTGAAATGGTCTCTAAATCGACCTCTGGTTCTTCATAGGTATCTAATTGTTCAGGAGCGTTTACTTCGCCTTTCTCACGTTGGGCGAGTACCTCCGCACGTTTAGCTTTAGCGCGTTCGAACGCAATACGTCGTCTTTCAATGAGCATCCAACGTTTGGTTAATTGATATAACAGTAAGAAACCTAAGCCTAAAATGAGTGATATCTGTAGCTGTAAAAACATTTGAAATGCAGTGTAGTAGTAGCCGAGAAAAGCTAATAACGCACAGGCAATAGGGGTCATTATCAGCAATGCCCAAAGTAGTTTTTGGATCAGTTTTCTATTTTTATCGTTCTGATGATGTTTATTGCCTCGATTAGCAATGTTTAAAATATCTTTATAGAACCAGAACAGCATTAAGCAAAAAATAATGAATGCACCGCGGCCAAGGCTATTTCTAACAAGAGAGGTGTCGATGATCTCTGCAAATGCGGCAAATCCCAAAAATGGCATAACCATAATCGTGAGTTGTTTAAATCGCTCTTGCCCTACACGAATAACATCACGTTGCGCTTTAAAGTGGTTGATTAACAGTCCTTTATCTAATGCAAGTAAATGCACAAGACGATAGAGCTGGTAAAAAGCCCCTATTGCGATAACGCCCATGCCAATAGCTGACACAAAGTTAAGACTCGAAGTATAGAAAATGGCCCCCGCTAAAATAATAGGTAATGGCTTTAATAGGCTATAGCTGACTGAGTTAACGAACACATGCCAAGTATAAATAAATTTATCTTGGGTGACATTGCCAACAAAAGGTAACTCGCGGCGCATGGCGGCTTTGAACTTAGGGGTAACAATATCCTGCGCGATTAGGCTGACGATGAATAAAATCAACCACCAAGACCATAAGCTCCCCTGTTCACTGAATGATGTTTGCAATTGCTGTAACGGCGCTTGCTGGATCATCCATTGTACACTTTGTTGTAGATCGGTAAGCCACAAACCGCCAATTCGATTAGCATTGGGCACCCAGAATAGGTGCTCGTTTAGGGTATCTCTTAACGTTAAATACTGTTGATTTAGCTGCTCATTACTCACTCTTAAATCAGCCAGTTCACTTAAGTACAGATCGTAGCTTTGTAATAACTGTTGCAATAAGAGTTCTTGAGAGACAAGCAATTTAGCGTGCAGTTGCGTTGGCTTAGGCACATTGTTGAGTTGTTGTAGACTGACGGTTTGCGCCTGTTCGATTTGATAGCGCGCTAGCCGTGCATTGGCAATGTCATTTTGGACCGGGTCTTGGCTTGGCGGCTTAGGAAGTGCTTGCAACATTTGTAAAAAACGCTCGCCAAAAGCGGAGTTTAGTTTAATCCAACTTATCTGCTGTTGGATATTGGTTAGCTGTTTAGCTTGAGCTTGGTATTGAGCTTCTGCTTGCTCTTGTTGTGTAAGCGCTTGGCTTATTTTTAAGTTGAGTGATTTTAGTGTTTCACCATAGCCTAAATTCGCATCACTAAGCGATTGGGCTATTGGGTCTGCGCCATTTGACTCAGGCAATAAACTACTTGCGATAGCAGCTTCTGTACGTTTATGCCGTTGTATCTCTCGCTCTTGATTGAGGCGTTCAATGAGTTGCTCTTGTTGCTGTAGTTGCTGTCGTACCAATTTGAGCTGCAGTTGATTGAGATCAATCTCTTTCTGGCTGCTTGCTAACATCGCCTCTAACGTTGCGACACGCTGCTTATATAATATTTCCTGGGTAGTTAGTATTTGGTTTGATAGGGTTTGATCACTCGCTATACGGTTTTTTTTATGTTTAGTGAGTGTCGCTCTTGCCTTGCTTAAAGCATCGGGGAGGCTGTCGAGTGATTTTATTAAGTTATTGATTTTATTGCTTAAGCTAACTTCTATCTCTTTTAGTTCAGATAAACGTAAGTACGCTAGCGAACCTTGTTGATTCAAGTCTTGCTTATTTGACCATGCGAGCGGCTGCAGCGCCTCTCTGATTTGATTCAGAAGATTCGATTTATGCTGATCAAAATTTTGTACCAGCGCTCTAGCGCTCTCTTCCGTGAGAGATAACTCACTTATTTTATTGTTGAGTAGCTCGAGTTGTTCTTGTGGCGTACTGCTATTACTCGAAGGACTTAAACCCAATCTTTTTTCAAGTTGAGTTGACGGGTTAGCGTTGGCTATAGTGCAAATAAAACACAGAAAAACCAATAAAAAACGATGCATGATTAGTGGCTTGCATAAATCGAAAAGGACTTACTCATAGTAGCCAAGTTATTCAGATAAATACATGGATCTATATAGTCTTTTTAATCCGTTGTGACTTATGGCTCTGTTGCGTTTCAAATACTGCAGTGGCAACGACCAATGTTCCACCAATAACGGTCTTGAGTTCAAGATCTTCACCGAGAAGAAGTAATGCCAACACCGCACCATAAAAGGGTTGCAAACACGACACTAAACCGACGGTTTTGGCGCTGAGTAATCGCAGTGCGGAGGTAAATAGCGCATGAGGGGCTGCTGTAAATACCACGCCGAGTAATACAATTAACCACCAAACATTGAGCTCAATACTGCTGACTTCAGTGGTGAACCATGGCGCAAGAAAAAGCACTGCAACCATGGTTTGATAGAACATTGCTTGTTGACCGCTATATTGTGAAAAATAGCGTTTATGTAATAGATTTCTCGCGGTGAATAGCGCAGCTGAGAGTACGCCAATGGCAATTCCGAGGGTGACATCGTTGCCAAGACTCGCCTCTGGGATAAGTAAAGCCACCCCGGTCAATACCAAAATACCACTGATGACGTCGGCAAGTTTTAGTTTGGATTTAGTGACCAATGGCTCAATGAGCACCGTCATAACGGGGTAAGTAAAGAAGGCTATCATGCCAATTGCAACTGAAGATAGTTGCATTGAGGCGAAGTAAGTTACCCAATGCAAACTAACGATAATACCCAGTCCAATAGCGACGAGATAATCCTTTGCTGCCTCGAGTGCTATTTTTTGCTTACTCAGCTTAACAATAAGTGCGAGTACCGCTGCTGCGACAACACAGCGCAGTACGGTAATATCTAACGCACTTAAAGGGATGAGTTTAGAAAACAGGGCTGTACCACCAAAAAGCAGTACCGCTAAATGCAGCTCAAGTAGCCCTGTTTTTTTATCACTTGGATTCAATGGTGTTAATTAGTCTTCAATTTTTGCAAAAGCTTGACCCATACGGGTAATGCTTGTTGGCTCTACGCCGTCAGCAAACTCGTCGAGTGCGTCTTTAGCAAATAGCATAACGACAGTGCTGCCCAGTTTGAAACGTCCCATTTCTTCACCTTTTTCAAGGGTAAGAGCCTCAGGCCCCTCAGTGGGATAATCCCAAGTAAACACGTCTTGACCTGTTGGCGGCGTAACAGTACCAGCCCATATTGTTTCAATGCTGGCCACAATCGTTGCCCCAACAAGTACCATTGCTATAGGGCCAATTTCCGTTTCGAAAATCGCCACAACACGCTCATTCCGGGCGAATAAGCCTGGAACATTTTGCGCGGTTAGCGGGTTAACTGAAAACAGTTCACCTGGTACATATGTCATTTTAGACAGAGTGCCTTTTATTGGCATATGAATGCGATGATAATCTTTAGGCGCTAGATAAATGGTAGCAAAATCACCGTCTTCAAAACGTTTTGCATCATTAGCCTGATTACCGAGTAACGCTAGAGATGAATAGTCATGGCCTTTTGCTTGAAAAATGCGTCCATCTTCAATAGGACCTAATTGACTGACTGCGCCATCCACCGGGTGGATGATGTAATCTTTGTCTTCACATAGTGGACGAATGCCAGGCTTTAATGCACGAGTAAAAAACTGATTGAAAGTTGGATAAGCTTCAGGCGCGGGCTGAGCGGCTTCACTCATATCAATTTTGTATTGCTTAATAAACCATTTAATTGCAGCCGTGGTGACAGCACCCATTTCAGCTGCGGCTAATTTACCCACAAGACGTGATACCAAATGCTTTGGCATAATATATTGCAGTGCAATTTTGACTTTATCCAATTTCAAATTCCTTTAAGTTCTATTTTTTATTCGTCTGGACCAGCTCTAAAATGACGAGCGTGTCTTTGTTCATCCAGACTGGCAATGATTTTGTGGTAGTTATAGTAGCGATCTGCGCTGATGTTACCGGCTGCTAACGCTTCGGTGATTGAGCAACCAGGATCATTGAGGTGTTTGCAGTCTCTAAACTTACACGTCCCTAGATATTCTCTGAATTCAATAAAGCATTGGCCCACTCTTTCAGCGGGTAAGTGCCATAGGGCGAATTCACGGACGCCAGGGGAGTCAATTAAGTCACCGCCGGTGGATATGTGGAGTAGCTTAGCGGTGGTCGTTGTATGCTGACCCAAACCTGAACTCTCAGATATATCACCAATGACTAACTCTGCGTCTGGCATCATGGCGTTGATCATCGATGATTTACCGACACCTGATTGGCCTACAAACACACTGACTTTTCCATTCATCAGTTGGTTTATCTGTTCGACACCTTCACCGGTTTTACTACTGACTTTATAGACCTCATAACCGACATCGCGATAGCGTTGCAGTGCAGCTTCTATTTCAGCTAGCTCTTCAGGTAAAATCAAGTCGACTTTGTTGAGTACGATAACGGGCGCAATTCCGGTATCTTCCGAGGCGACAAGATAACGATCGATAATTTGCGTGGTAAACGCAGGCTTAACAGAAGTGACGATAAGGATCTGATCGATATTAGAGGCAATAATCTTAACGCCATCGTACATATCCGGTCTAGACAGTAGTGAATGCCTTGGATGAACGGCTTCAACAATACCTTCAATTCGGCTGGCACCAGATTCACTCGTTACTGCTAAACGCACAATAACTTTGTCACCAGTGACTAAACTTTTAATATTACGGCGTATATTGCAGCGCGCTAAATGGCCTGTCTCGGTCTCAACATCCGCATGCTGACCAAAACGAGAAATAATGGTGCCTAACTGCTCAGGGCCTAAAGAGTTATCCTGTAATTCAGGAGTACTTTCGCCAGCATCGCTGTTCTGTAATTTCTTTTTTTGGTTGTTGCGCATTCTGCGTAACTGACCTTGGCTTAATGGTTTCTTTTTGCTCACGTATTACTCACGTAAATAGCCTTCAATTATAAAGGTGATTTTTTGTCGCTTAAAAAAGCAGTATGATACACCGTCTTAAACAAAAAAGCCTGAATTTAGGCTAACAAGGATTACAGGTCACTTTATGGCTATAAATGAAAACAACCTTATTTGGGTCGATCTTGAGATGACGGGGCTTGAGCCTGCAGTCGACAGAATTATTGAAATAGCGACTATAGTGACTGATAAAGAGTTGAATATTATCGCACAGGGTCCTGTGATTGCAATTTATCAAACTGATGAACAACTTGCATTGATGGATGATTGGAATCAAAAGCACCATGGCGAATCAGGACTCGTTGAACGTGTTAAAGCCAGTGAGTTTAGCGAAGAAGATGCGATTGAACAGACGATCGCATTTTTGTCGTTGTATGTTCCAGCGGGTGCTTCACCTATGTGTGGCAACAGCATTGGCCAAGATCGCCGTTTTTTAAATCGTTATATGCCAGCGCTTGAGGACTTCTTTCACTATCGAAATATAGATGTCAGTACAGTAAAAGAGCTAGTTCGACGTTGGGAGCCATCAGCAATGAAAGGCTTTACCAAGCAAAATACGCATCAAGCTTTACTCGATATTCAGGAATCTATCGCCGAATTGCAGTTTTATCGTGCGAAAGTTTTCAAAATTTAAGCAATCAGTCATTTTTTTGCAAGAAGGGGTTGCAGAGCAGTGAAATTCTCCTATAATGCGGCCTCAACTTTTCACTAAACGGCAAACTTAGTGATTAAGTAAAAAAGTTGAAATGCGACATTAGCTCAGTTGGCAAAGGTGAGAAACGAGACCTTTAATCCAGCGAGTATAGTTAAGACAGCATTTAAAGATTTACGCGACATTAGCTCAGTTGGTAGAGCGATACCTTGCCAAGGTATAGGTCATCAGTTCGAACCTGATATGTCGCTCCAAATATTTACTTATTGAATTACCAAATTCGGTAAGCAAAAAAAGATTTACGCGACATTAGCTCAGTTGCTAGAGGTGAAGAACGATACCTTTGGTTAATGTTTACAGCTAGAGTGTAATAAAAAGATTTATGCGACATTAGCTCAGTTGGTAGAGCGATACCTTGCCAAGGTATAGGTCATCAGTTCGAACCTGATATGTCGCTCCAAATATTTACTTATTGAATTACCAAATTCGGTAAGCAAAAAAGATTTACGCGACATTAGCTCAGTTGGTAGAGCGATACCTTGCCAAGGTATAGGTCATCAGTTCGAACCTGATATGTCGCTCCAATTTAAAAAGATTTACGCGACATTAGCTCAGTTGGCTCTTTATTAGAGCAAAAGGGCGATACCTTACCAAGGTATAGGTCATCGGTTAGTTTTTTCGAACCTGATATGTCGTTTCAATTTTTAAAAGATTTACGCGACATTAGCTCAGTTGGTAGAGCGATACCTTGCCAAGGTATAGGTCATCAGTTCGAACCTGATATGTCGCTCCAAATTAAAAAGATTTACGCGACATTAGCTCAGTTGACTCTTTATTAGAGCAAAAGGGCGATACCTTACCAAGGTATAGGTCATCGGTTAGTTTTTTCGAACCTGATGTGTCGTTTCAATTTTTAAAAGATTTACGCGACATTAGCTCAGTTGGTAGAGCGATACCTTGCCAAGGTATAGGTCATCAGTTCGAACCTGATATGTCGCTCCAATTTAAAAAGATTACGCGACATTAGCTCAGTTGCTAAAGGTGAAAACGATACCTTTGGTTAATGTATACAGCTAGAGTGTGATGAAAAAGATTACGCGACATTAGCTCAGTTGGTAGAGCGATACCTTGCCAAGGTATAGGTCATCAGTTCGAACCTGATATGTCGCTCCAATCTTCCTCAAGTAAAACTCCAAACTCCAAACTCCAAACTCCAAACTCCAAACTCCAAACTCCAAACTCCAAACT
>NZ_PJBL01000021.1:0-139926 GCF_002836135.1 Shewanella sp. GutCb
TATGCTTTTATGTACTTTGTTTTTTTCCTTGTGGTGCCATTTGTTTTAGTGATGTTTACGCTTACTTGTATAAAGTTTTTTAAACCAACCGATACGGAATCTATTTGGGAGGACATAAAATTTAGCCGTCACCCAATGGAACCTAAAGCGGCCTGCTTCATTAATAATTTAAATACCATAGTTAAAGACAAATACAATATTTTATATGGAACCTGTCTCGATAGCATTCTAGATATTGATAAAGCGGAAACGTCAACCGATGTCCATTCCTATCTAAGAGGATGTCATCTGGATTATGTGCTGGTCGATAGTCAATCCTCATCAGTAAAACTAGTGATCACCGATCCTGAGCATAACTCCCCCGAGCAATCTAAATTTATTGATAATTCATTAGCCGAAGTCGGGGTTAAAGTCATTCACCTGGCCAAGAATCAAAAGTGGGATGAAAGTCTTATCAGAAATGGCTTAGCCGCATAGTCGAACTGAGTGCCGTAGCATCGACTGCGGCATCACCTTTTCTATTTTATTATAAATCAGTATCACTCGTTATGTGAGGGCTCATTATGTCCAGAATTGATAGATTTTCCGTCCCATTACTGGTATCCGTGCTAGTGCTGGGATCCTACTCTGCTGTAGTGACTGCAGCGACAGCGGAGTTAAAAATAAACCAGAATAAACAATGCATCATGTGCCACAAGCGCAACGGGAAAATGTTTGGGCTTCATGCTAATGATGCATTGGATCTAACTTGCCAAAATTGCCACGGAGAAAAGACAGGCCATCCTCGAAAAGCATCCGAGCTTATTGGGTTTGGCACTAAATCTGTCGCCAAAAGTGCAGTTCAAACTGCGGTATGTCTTCAATGTCATGATGTAGAAACGCTGAGTCAGGCCGATTGGACCCACGATGTGCATTCCAACAAGGTTAATTGTGCCAGTTGCCATCAGCTACACCCTGAAGTCGACCCTATCATAGGCGTGACAGCGCCTGAACGTAGCGAAATGTGCAGCGGCTGCCATAGTGCCAAATAACCAGGAGGATACCCAATGAAAAACTCAAGAAGACTCTTCCTTAAGAGCGCGTGTGCTGTCGTCGTTGCCGCATCGGGTTATACGATTGCTAAGAGTTCCACTGAGTCTGTGGAAATGGATGGGAAAAAATATGCCTTGGTGCATGATGAAACGAAATGTATTGGTTGTGATGCCTGCTCCATTGCCTGCCGAGAGGTGAATCAGGTTCCCGAGGGGGTCAGTCGTTTGGAGATTGAGCGTGAAGGGCCTTATGGGGAATATCCAGAGCAATATTTTCGTTTTACGCGTAAATCTTGCCAGCAATGTGAAGATGCCCCATGTGTCAAAGTTTGCCCCACCGGGGCCGCTTATAAAGATCCTGAAACGGGCATAGTCAGTGTCAATTCCTGGAAGTGTGTTGGTTGCCAATATTGTATCGCCGCCTGTCCCTATCAGGTGCGCTTTATTAATCCTGTAACCCATGCCGCTGATAAATGTGATTTCTGCAAAGAGACGCGCTTAAAAGAGGGGAGACAGCCCGCATGCGTGTCAGCATGTCCGACCCAGGCACTAACCTTTGGGGATTTGAAAGATCCTGACTCAAATCTTGTCAAAGTACTTAAGACCGCTCCCAATTATCGCAGTAAGACTGAGCTTGGCACTCGGCCTAAAGTTTTCCGTATTGCATCACAAGAAGGGGATATAACGCTATGAGTCCATTCCATTTTGATGGCCTAGTCTGGCATTGGCCAATCGCCATTTATCTGTTTCTGGCTGGAGTATCCGCCGGAGCAATATCCTTTGCCATATTACTCAAACATTTTAAGTTGGGTAAAGACGCGTATAAATCCGGTTTCATTCAGGCCGCTTGTCTCATCGCTCCCCTAGCCGTCTTCGCAGGGCTCGGGATTTTGGTGCTAGATCTTACCAAGCCATTCGATTTTTGGAAGATCTTGGTTTTTTACAATAGTACTTCCGTGATGTCTGTTGGTGTTGCCGTACTTATGATCTATCAACTGATCCTCTTTGCCTGGTTAATCTGTGTATTTAAAGCGCCGGTACTGAATTGGTGTAATGGCCGTTGGCCTCTAGTGATCAGGTTACTGAATACTCTGGTTAAGCATGAGCCAAGCATTACGGGATTTTTAGCCATATTCGCGATTTCTCTGGGGGCTTACACCGGCTTCCTGCTTTCTGCGCTGACCACGTATCCTATGTTGAATAATCCGGTATTGCCCTTGCTATTTTTGATCTCTGGCTTGTCTTCTGGTGCTGCTGGAACCTTGCTCGGTGGTGTGTTGCTTAAAGGAGATCCAGACGGCAAAGAAGTGCATTTCATACACAATATAGAGATCCCGATCATTTTGGTGGAGATGGTGCTGTTGTTTACCTTCTTCATCGGACTCATCCTCTCGGGGGGGCAGAGCAAAATCGCTGCCATGAGAGCCATCGGAGAAGGTTTTTGGGGCTGGGTATTCTGGGGGGGAATAGTCGTGTTGGGTCTAAGTTTACCACTGGCGTTTAATCTCTTCATGAAAGCGTCTTCGAAGCGAAAATTCTCCTATGTCGCTATCACCGCCAGTTGCAGCCTGATTGGAGTATTACTGCTGCGTAATTTTATTCTCTATACCGGACAAATGACTGTCGCTTAACTATCAAATTTGGAGTTCACCATGTTTAAAGCCTTAGTATTATCAATACTACTAAGTTTCTCTGGAGCAGTATTTGCGGGGGGAATTGCTGATTCCCATACCAAAATGTCAGGGTGTGAAGCCTGCCACGAAGATGGGGTCCCCTCGGACGATGGGGCCTTTGAAAATGAGGCTTGTGCCTCTTGCCACGGGCCCTTGAAGGAGTTGGACAGTGATGTTCATAAGAATCATGAAGGCGCCATGTTGTGTAATGACTGTCATCTGGTGCATGAGGAAGCATTGGCTAAGGACTCCTGCAGTCGTTGTCACTAATTCGATCGTGGACAAGTCTGATTAAGTTGAAGCCAGCCACCAATAAGAGCTGACTGACGAACACTGGTCCAAGCAGGCTTGCTTTAGCCATTTATTTTACCGTACGACAAGGATGTACTTGGGCAGGACGCCATTTTATTTGCCTCACTCTTAAACTTTAGAGTCGCACCCAACCTCCAAATGGGTTTGGCCACTCCCTCACGAGGGTGGTCTTTCTTTTTTAGACGTTGCTCTAACTGACCATAATGACCTTGGTCTGGCCTGATTGATCATTCACTAAAGCTCAGCGGCTGCAAGTGTCGATTCTGCACCTTTCCAAGATTTCTATCCTAAACACAGGGACATGCTCCCTATCACTTTTCGATAGCTTTGTTCTGTACTACGCTTTGCTTAGATTAACTCTGTCAGAGTGCCTAAACGCGTATAGTTCGAGATAAACTCTATGACTGCGAAACCACCTGTAGCTTGATATTAAACGTAGTGCCTTTTCCTGGCTGACTGCTAATTTCAATATCACACTGCAAGATCTCCAGTAACTGCCGCACGATGGCCAGTCCTACGCCTAATTGCGGTAATGCGGTTTGTTTTGCCATCATTGCGAGTGGTTTTTGCGTCATTCGCTTTAATGCTGTTAGCTCATGTTTATGCATACCTGAACCATTGTCGCTAACTTGTAGCCAAACTTTATTTGTGGCCAGATCCCGGATGGTTTGGATCTTAATCATTCCCTGTTCTGGGGTGTAGCGTATGGCGTTATCAATTAAGTTGTTGAGGATCCGCAACAATAGTTGTCGATCGGTGCGAACGGTTAAGTTGTGGCTGTCTACAAAGTTCAACATTACTTTTTTGCTGTTTGCTCTAGGCGCAAACGTTAACTGCAGCTCTTCCAGTAAATCGACCAGATGGAGCTCATTCCAATTTGGGGTTACTTGGCCATTTTCTAGCGCCTCTAACTCAAGCATTTGCCCTAAGAGTTGCTGCAGATGTTGGCTGGCATTGGCTGCCACTTCGATTAAGTCGCTGCTACGTTCATGTGGTGGTAATAATAGCCAAGTGTCGATATAACCTTGCAGTGATGTGAGCGGGGTCTTTAAGTCGTGCGACAGGTGCAACATAAACTCATGCCGTTCTTCTTGCTGGCGGTTAATCGCTTGATGTTGCTGACTCAATGCTTCAAGTAAGGTATTTATATGGCTGCTGAGTTTATTGATTTCACTGCTGCCGGTGTATTGCCTTGGTAATACAACGCCAGCGTTTAACTGCTGGCTAGCGACTAAACGCAAGTCGTTTTCTAGGCGGCTGAGTGGGGCGGTAAATAACTTGAGCAGCAACACGAACAGTACCAAAGCGAAACCTATGGCGATTAAAATCGCAGTGGTCCAAAACTGTGGTGCTTGGTGCTCGCTGACAATTGACTGCCAAGCATCAAAGTCTTCTCCACCAATAATGACATAGAGATAACCCGTCTGTTGTCCGTCTGGTGCGAGTAATCTTGCGGCGGAGAAAATCTTATCTTTACTGGAAGATCTCGGATCGGTGCCGAGTAACGGCAAGTTTGCTCCCTGAATAAAATCATCAATGATGTTGGTGTCAATTTGCGATTGCTTAATTTTTTCCTCTTTGGCGTCGTAGGCAATAACCTTGCCTTGGCGATCTAAGGTATAGATCTCAAAGCTCGGCCCCAATAACATAAAGTCGTGAAAGGCTTCTTTTAAGGCTGCGTCAGAGGTGATCCCTTGCGAGAGGAGTGGATTGATATGCGCCATATGTTCAGCAAGATCTCGGTGTAATGATTGCTGAATTTGATTGCGGCTAAAGTCTTGGCTGAATTGTAACCACTGCCACAGTGCGATAAAGAGGATAAAAATAACTAAGGTGGCAGCCAATAATATGCGGCCAAATAAACTCTTCATTGGTTTTTCTCCGTCGCTAGCCGTGATGAACAGCGATTTCCATTTTGATGTTAGGTGATGCCGCTTCGATACTACTAGGCGTTATCATTTTCCGTTTAGGCTAGCCTTTACGATCATCTATGACGACTTTTTACCTCAAGCTAGGCAGTGGCTTGATTGGCTGGTGGGGTAAATTTATAGCCAACCCCCCAAACCGTTTTGACTAAATCGGCGGTGGATGAACTCTGCGCTAATTTGTTACGTAAGCGATTGATATGAGTATTAACGGTATGTTCATAGCCAGAGTAGGAATAACCCCAAACGGCATCTAAAAGCTGCATGCGACTGAAAACCTGCTTAGGGTGCTGAGCAAGATAAAGTAATAGGTCAAACTCTCGAGCTGTGAGTGCTAAGGTTTCATTAAAGGCGATGACTTCGCGGGTACTACAATTAATGGTGATGCCATTGAACTCTAATGAGTCATCTTGATGTTCAATCTGTTTACCTCGCCTCAGTAATGCTTTGACTCGAGCTCTGAGCTCTAACACGCTAAAAGGTTTTACAAGATAATCATCGGCACCGGACTCTAGACCCAATACCACATCAGCTTCTGAGTCTCTCGCTGTTAGTAACATACAGGGGATCTCATTACCGGCTTCACGGATCTGTTGGCAAAGGGTAATGCCATCGCCGTCTGGTAACATTCTGTCCATTAAAATCAGATCGATCTGCTTGGTCGCTATCACTTGGCTAGCTTGCTGCAGAGTGGTGCAATGGGTGACTGTATGATTCATGCTTTTAAGGTTCAGCATGACCAGTTTTGCTAAGTCTTGTTCATCTTCAATCAATAATATTTTCTTGCTTGAAACAGAGGTGAAAGTGGTATTCGATCTGTTCATGACGAGCTCCCAAAGGCGATCCCTTTTAACAAGACCTACCTTTAAGAACTTTTATTTCGATAATTTTTTAATCAATTAAGCATTGGCGACTATTTAGTGCGCGTGATCTTAATCATCATAACGGGATTATCGAAGCGATGAGAAGCTGACAATACCGAATCAGTGAGTCCATCATCAGCACTTATTACACCGGGATGACCATGGACTTTGTCGTTATCATCGCGGGCTGCATTAAAACCTTCACCGCCATCAGCAGGCCCAGGTATTGTCCCTTTTTCTTCAGAGTTAGCCTCAGTGCCAGCATCGTATGCAATGACTCGCAATGTGGTTGTGTCATCAACAGCTAATGTTGAAAGATTAAAACCTGTAGTGCCTGCGAAAGCATCATTAGTGTTAACGAGCATAGTGACGATAGACAGGTCTGCTACGCTTGATTGCTCTAGGCTCATTGTTATTGATTGAGTGGCGCCTGGCACTAAGACTCCGTCGCCGCTAAAGAGCTCATTGACACCCGTTTCGCCTGCGAGTTCACTACTATCACCCGATTCAGCTAGGGTCTCGAGTGCAACACTGGCGGCCATACCAGTACTCCAAAGTCGACTACCGCTCTCTTGAGCCACGACAGCGACCGGAGACATTGGCTGGTTAGCCGTTAAGTTGGTTATCATCACACTGTAGTCTTGCATCACAGGTGCCACGACGGGCGGCTCGACGGGTGCAGATGAATCATTGTCGTTATCAGAGCAGCCCGCTAAGCTCATGGCTGCAACAGCGATGATTGCCGTGGCACTGTATTTAAAGTTCAGTTTAGGATAGTTCATAGTTTGATCTCCTATTTCACGACAACAGTCACTCGAGCTACAGGGTTTAACCAGCGATGAACACGGCTGTCTAAATCACTTGTGCCAGCATTTACGTCAGTATCACCTAACACACCAGGGTGAATATGCACTTTATCATTGCTACTGCTATCCATTACGCCAGTGGCGTTCATGCCGCCATCGCCACCAGGTGCTGCTGGGATCCCAGGCGTTCCTGCTGCTCCGCCACCATTAATGATCTCATCATTGGCTTCGGTACCAGCATCATAGGCATTAAGGGTAAAAGTATAAGTGCCAGCTTCCGTTGGGATCTTCCAAGCATCTAAGCCGACAAATGCATCGTTAGTCGGCAATACCATCGCGGTAATCGATAAGTGCGTCATTTCACCACTATCGAGCATAATGCTTGCAACTTTAGCACTCGGCGCCAGTAGTCCCATCGCAGGGTTGGCTATCGTCACACCGCCAGCACCTGTAACAGCAGCATCTAGATCGCCAATATCACCCCCTTCAGCCATTTTTTGTAGCGCAGGCGTTGCCATCTCACCGGCCTGAAATAGATGGCTATCCATATCATGTGCAGCAATGAGTAACGGGGTAAAATAGTTACCGTGGGTTAGATTTGTCACACTGATCTCAAGCTCTGCAGCGGTTGCAGGCAGGCTCATTAAACTTCCTAGTATGAGGGCTTTGGTTACGTGGTTAACATTCATGGTATATCTCCGTTGTCTGAATAGTTAAAGCATGACGACGGGATATCACCTGAGTATCTCCAAATAATCACAAAAGTATAACAATGGTAAGTAAATCACTGCTTAATCATTTTTTCAGCGTTTTATTGTCATGGATAACGAGACCGTGGCGGAGTTTATTGAAACCCAAGAGATTATTGTTAAGCTCAAGCTAATTGGGGTCAACTACGCCAAGGGCTATGCTATCGGTCGGCCACAGGCTCTAGATTCTTACCAGCCAATTAATGCGCTGCTGCAACGGTCGGCATAGCGATAGTTGCGGTTTAACGCTTTATATGTGAATTTGGGGTTATCGCGATAAATGTGGGTTAAATATGAATAGCTTCAAAGACAAAGTCATTATTGTTACGGGGGCCTCAGAAGGTATTGGGCGTGCCTTAGCCATTGCACTTGCGCCCTTAGGTTGTCAATTAGTGATTAGTGCTCGTAATCAACAGCGATTAGCGTCCTTAGCATCAGAGCTCACAATATTAGGATTGCCGCCTTTGGTGTGTGCAGCCGATTTAGCGCAACCGTCACAGTGCAAAAGTTTAATTGAAGCATGTATAGCGCGTTTTGGGCGTTTAGATATTCTAATCAATAATGCCGGCATGACAATGTGGTCACGCTTTGATGAACTGACAGACTTAAGCGTGTTATCTCAAATAATGCAGGTAAACTACTTGGCCCCAGCCTATCTTAGTCATGCCGCGATCCCCTATCTTAAACAGACTGAAGGTCAGATTGTTGCCGTGGCTTCGATTACTGGAATGACAGGAGTACCCGCTCGTAGCGGTTATGCCGCTTCTAAACATGCGGTGATTGGCTTCTTTGATTCGTTGAGAATTGAGTTAAGCGACGATAATGTTGCGGTGACAGTGATCTGCCCAGATTTTGTTGTGACTCAAACCCATAAAAGAGCTCTAGATGGTCAAGGAAACCCTTTGGGGACCACGCCAATGCAAGAGTCTAAAATCATGACGGCTGACCGATGTGCACAGCTAATGCTACCCGCAATAGCGCAGCGTAAACGATTGTTGATCACCTCATTTAGAGGTCTATAGGACGATTTTTTAAAATAATCGCCCCCGGCCTGATCGACAAAATCACTCGTAATGCCATAGCATCAGGCCGTTAGCGAATCAATTAATCACGGTTACTTATTAAGATGCTTAACGATAGCGGCTGCCGCATCCTCTTTAGTCGTTGCACTTTTGGTTGGTTCAATGGTTATTGCTGGCGTATGGCCAGTCATATTTTCTGCAATATGTAACCAATCAGGATGCCAATAAAATGAGGTGCCCGCTAAGGTATCCCAATTATGGACGCCAGATGTTTCGCCTTGATAGACAAGATCGCCAAGTGAATATTTCATAAGTAACCCCTATTTAGTGATTTGTTTGTTTCAATATTATTTTTTAGAATAAATATAGTGCGCTTTGAGTGTAGAACTTTTTGTTATCTTGATCACAAAAGTGCTATTTTTTAGAGGTTGGCAATCTAACGAGGTAAGGATAAGTATCTGACAACATGGGATAAAAATAAAACTGTCAAAAGTCATAATGTATGACTCGGCGGTTGTTGTTTTTAGGCTATAGGGAAACGTTAGCTATTTTCTCTCGCGATAGTGGCATGGTACTAGAGTGGCATATTCGGTGCTGAAATACCCAGTATCCCAATAACTCAGCTTATACAGCAATGTATATCCACTCCTCTCTAGCGTTAAATAGATATAAAAAAGCCCAGTTTTCACTGGGCTTTTAATTGAGATTAAATGCTTAGCGATTTAGCTTTTACCATTCTCACGAGCGATAGCACGGTAGGCGATATCGGTACGAAAATACACGTCATCCCAATGGATAGCGTCAACCAATTGGTAAGCAGATGCCTGTGCTTCAGTCACTGTATTGCCCAAAGCGGTAGCGCATAGCACACGGCCACCATTGGTCACGACTTTACCATCTTGCATGCTGGTGCCAGCATGAAACACTTTCGCATCGTTATTGCCTAAGTCTAAACCCTCAATCACATCGTGCTTTCGATATGCATCTGGGTAACCGCCAGCGGCTAATACCACGCCGACAGCGGCACGTGAATCAAACTCTGCGGTCACTTGATCTAGCTCGCCACGAGTTGAGGCTAAACACAGTTCTACTAGATCAGATTTAAGACGCATCATGATCGGCTGAGTTTCTGGATCACCAAAGCGGCAGTTGTACTCAAGCACTTTTGCGCTGCCATCGGGTGAAATCATCAAACCAGCATATAGGAAACCAGTGTAAACATTACCTTCAGCGGCCATGCCATCAACCGTTGGGCGAATTACGTGATCAATGGTCCAATCATGTACGGCTTGAGTCACAACAGGGGCGGGGGAGTATGCACCCATACCGCCAGTGTTGGGACCATGATCGCCATTGTCTCGTGCTTTATGGTCTTGGCTGGTGGCCATCGCCAGAATGTTCTTGCCATCAACCATCACGATAAAGCTGGCTTCTTCGCCTTTTAGGAACTCTTCGATAACAACCCGAGAACCCGCTTCACCAAAGAGGTTACCGGCCAGCATATCGTCAATTGCCGCATTCGCTTCAGTTTGGTCAGCGGCAATAATCACGCCTTTACCTGCCGCTAAACCATCAGCCTTAATCACGACCGGGTAACCCGTTGTCGCCGTTAATTCTGTTACATAAGCCTTAGCGGGCGCAATGTCGGTAAAGTTTGAGTAAGCCGCGGTTGGAATATTGTGGCGTGCTAAAAAGTCTTTAGTGAAAGCTTTGGAAGATTCTAGCTGCGCAGCACCTTGAGTTGGGCCAAAAATGGGCAAGCCGGCTTCATTGAAAGCATCTACAAGCCCCAATGCGAGTGGGACTTCAGGGCCTACAATGGTAATAGCCACTTTTTGCTCTGCTGCGAAAGCCACCAATGCAGTGATCTCTTCAACGTTAATCGCCACGTTTTCTAACTTTGGCTCTAAAGAGGTGCCAGCATTACCGGGTGCAACAAAAACAGTTTCAACTTGTGCTGATTGCGCCGCTTTCCATGCCAATGCATGTTCGCGACCGCCTCCACCAATAACTAATACTTTCATTTTTTTATCCTTTATCGCTTCTTCATCAATCCTTGTTTGGCATCAAACATACTCATGTATTGGCATACATTGCGTGTGTTTTCTTTACCCAAGAATCGATGACTTTGCGCTAAACCCTAAAATTAATTTTGTTGGAAACTCTAAATCCTAAAATCTAGGATCTAGAATCTGCTTATAAATTAATGACGGAAGTGACGCATGCCAGTAAACACCATTGCCATGCCGTGCTCATCTGCCGCATTGATAATCTCTTGGTCACGAATAGAGCCACCAGGTTGGATGATACAGCTAATGCCAGCAGCGGCAGCAGCATCAATACCGTCACGGAATGGGAAGAACGCATCAGATGCCATCACTGAGTCTTGAACGACTAGCCCTTCGTCAGCCGCTTTAATACCTGCCACTTTAGCGCTATACACTCGGCTCATTTGGCCTGCGCCAACACCGATTGTCATGCTGTTTTTAGCGTAAACAATCGCGTTTGATTTGACAAACTTAGCCACTTTCCAGCAGAACATAAGATCTTTCATTTCGCTAGCTGTCGGTTGGCGTTTAGAGACGACTTTAACATCATCCAATCCAACCATGCCTTGGTCGCGATCTTGCAGCAATAAGCCACCGTTAACACGTTTGTAATCAAGGCTCTTAGTCTTGCTAGCCCATTGTCCACATTCAAGTACGCGTACGTTAACCTTTGCTGCAACAATGTCGCGTGCTGCTTGGCTAACAGACGGGGCAATGATCACTTCAACAAATTGACGCTCAACAATCGCTGCTGCGGTGGCTGCATCTAACTCGCGGTTAAAGGCGATAATGCCACCAAACGCTGACGTTGGGTCGGTTTGGAATGCACGGTTATAGGCTTCTAACAGGTTTTTACCAATAGCCACACCACAAGGGTTAGCATGTTTCACGATGACACATGCTGGCTCATTAAACTCTTTAACACATTCAAGTGCTGAGTCCGTATCGGCGATATTGTTATAAGACAATGCTTTGCCTTGCAACTGAACGGCAGTTGCAACAGAGGCTTCATCGATATGGATATCAACGTAAAAAGCGGCTGTTTGATGGCTATTTTCGCCATAACGCAGATCTTGCTTTTTAACTAATTGAGTATTGTAAGTGCGTGGGAACTTAGAGTCTTCATGACACTCGTCTTTGCTATGTGCAGGGACCTTAGTGCCGAAGTAGTTAGCGATCATGCCATCATATGCAGCAGTGTGCTCAAACGCCGCAATCGCGAGATCAAAACGTGTTTCCAGCGTAGTACTGCCGTTATTTGCGTTCATTTCTGCAATAACACGGCCGTAGTCGTTAGCGTTAACCACTATGGTAGTATCTTTATGGTTTTTAGCGGTTGAGCGAACCATCGTTGGGCCGCCAATATCGATATTCTCGATAGCGTCCGCAAGGGTGCAACCTTCTTTTGCGACGGTTTCTGCAAATGGATATAAGTTAACAGCAACCAAATCGATAGGGTTGATGTTGTTTTGCTCCATTACAAGCTCGTCTATACCACGGCGTGCCAAAATTCCACCATGCACTTTCGGGTGCAAAGTTTTGACACGGCCATCCATTATTTCTGGGTGGCCAGTATAATCCGATACTTCAATGACTGGCACACCATTATCTGCCAACAGGCGGGCAGTGCCACCAGTAGATAGTAGCTCAACACCTTGAGCATGCAGCGCTTGTGCAAACTCTAAGATTCCGGTTTTATCTGAAACGCTTAACAGCGCGCGACGAATAGGTCTGGCATTATTCATTGTAGGTATAGGGTCCAGTAGTTATTTTAAGGATCTTTCGGAAAACAGAACAGTATTGCGTTTGCGAACGCCTACACTGCTTTCCAAAAGTCCCTCAATTTACTCTCCCGTCACGGCGCGTATATTTTAACGCAGTTTTATCCTTGACGGTGTTTTTTTCTGCGCGATTTCACAATACGGTAAACAGAACAAGCATTGATCCAGTTTTTTGTTCAAGATAGCCTTGACCTTGGATACAACTCCAAGGTTTATACTTTGAACATTGATAAATATCGCATCGGCAATATTTGGCAGTCTATCGCGGTGAGATTAGGAGAGAATGATGTATCGAATTGGTGAGCTGGCACAGTTGTGTGAGGTCAGAACGGATACGTTAAGGTTCTACGAGAAACATGGTCTGTTATCACCTTCATCGAGAACAGATTCGGGTTATCGTATCTATACCCAAGCTGATGCTGAACGCTTACGCTTTATTTTGCGTGCTAAAGCGGTCGGTTTTACACTAGCAGAAATAGCGGAACTGCTGTCGATTGAGTTAGACAAGTCCAATTGGGCCTGTGCTGATGTTAAAGGATTAGTTGACGATAAGCTGGCTAATGTTGAGGCCAAGATTGCCGAACTGAACCATTTTCAACTCTCTTTGCAACGACTATCTCAAGCGTGTTGCGGTGGGCCTGAAAGCGCAGAACATTGCTCCATTTTAGAAGCGTTAGAGTCGAGTACTGAGAACATTCGCTGTGAAAATCATAGCCATACTCACGACGATGCCCAGTTTACTAAAACGTGCCAAGACAAATCAGCGGTTAAGAATTCACAAGAGAAATAGTTATGTTATTAAACAACTTTATCGACCTTTTTTTAGACTCGGCGCCTTGGCTGTTATTGGGCTTAGTGTTGGCGGGCATGCTCAAAATGTTTGTGCCTATGGCTTGGATGCAAAAACAACTTGGCGGCCACGGTTTTAAAACCGTAGTTAAAGCGGCCGTACTGGGTGCGCCTTTACCTTTATGTTCATGTGGTGTTATTCCTGCGGCAGTCGGCTTGCGCCGTAGCGGAGCATCAAAGGCTGCCACTACCTCCTTTTTAGTCTCTACGCCAGAAACTGGGGTTGACTCAGTGACGGTGTCTTACGTGTTGCTCGGCCCATTCATGGCGATTGTTAGGCCAATAGCAGCTGTTATCAGTGCAATTGTGGCAGGCCTATTAGTCGGACGTGACGACGATGACGGCAAACCCGCAGCCGATCAAGCTAAGCAAGCCGAGACATCATCATGCTGTAGTAGTAAGAAAGCGGAACCTAAAGTGGCCACTAGCTCATGCTGTGCAAGTGAAAAGAAAGCACCGCTGAGTATGAAACCGGTTGCAGATAGCAGCGTAATGTCAATGCCAGTCAATGCTGCACCACTGAATTTAAACCAAGCAGCAGGGGCTAAGCAATCAAGTTGCTGTAGCAGTAAAAAAACAGCGCCAATTCAGACTGAAGCTGCCACTTCGTCATGTTGCAGTTCAAAGTCGTCAGACACTACCGCTGAAACTGAAAGCTGCTGCGAGTCGACGAAAGATATCGCTACCGAGTTAAAAGGCACTTCGGTTATTAGTCGTATCGGTAAAGGCTTACATTTTGCGGCGACAGATTTAGTGCGTGATACTACAGTGTGGTTATTGGTCGGTTTATTTTTTGCCGCCTTAGTACAAACTTATGTCCCCGCTGACTTTATGGCAAAATGGGGCGATGGCATTTTAGCGATGTTGGTAATGGTCGTAATTTCTGTCCCTATGTATATCTGCGCGACAGCATCAACGCCTATTGCGGCGGGTTTACTACTGGCTGGCGTTTCACCTGGTGCAGTATTGGTGTTTATGTTGGCGGGCCCTGCGACGAATATAGCCACCTTAGGCGTGGTGACTAAAGAACTAGGCAAGCGCGCGCTATTTGGTTATTTAGGCGGTGTATTGGGCGTGGCATTAGTCTCGGGCATTATCGTCAACTACCTTGTCGAAACCTTTGGTTTTGTGGTTATGCCGCAGATTGGTGAGCAACATAACTTGTTGCCAGCGGCGATTGTCTACACTTCAGGTATTGTGCTTGCCATACTTATGGCTAAAGTCTTTTTAGACATGCTACCTAAAAACTGGTGGCGTCGAGATTGCTGCTCATAGTGTTACCCATCGTATAGGCTTATGCATTAAATTGATGGGTGTATAGATTGGCAGCAGAAAAAAGGCACTCATTGAGTGTCTTTTTTTATATTCATTAAAGCTGTCTGTTGAGACTGTGAGGTGACGAGAGTGCTTAAACTATCGACCATTTAGTCCGCCGCGGTTTGCTGTGGATCAACAAACACTCATCACTATTGAACATAGTAGCAGTCATATTATGTTCATTTTCGATATCAATATTTCATCATCTTCATCCAAACATGGTGCTAAAAACAGCATGTCCCTCGTTCAATGCTGCAAATATCATCTCTTCGACCTAGAGCTGTGCAAATTACGGCAACGGCAATTTGGCCCTATTTCCAGTTAAATCTAAATTAGTCGCTGCCACAGTGACGTTATAGGTGCGCCATATTGTCTCGATATAAATAAATAGCCTTCTGAAAAATTGAATAGCCTTTGTTATTTATAATCGATATCGGCATGTTGCAGGCTTATATTCCCTTGCAAGCCTGATATGGAGGCCTTTTCTAACGGAATTACGTTTTTATCATAGTCTCTATTTATCTTTTTACGTCGACACCTTTAGGGACATATTGTCGTTTTGAGTGGGTTAAATTGTCCTCTCTCGTTATTTGTGAGTTGAAGGGTGTTTAATGCTATACCTCTTGATCTCTGATTGCATTATTAGGCATAAATGCTGAGTTTCTATTATTTTTTGGCATTTAATTCTGTTGGTGTTTTGTTGTGATCTCGATCGTGCGTTAGTAATTGTCGGTATAGGTGACTTTAGGGATAATCCGTTGGCGTTGACGCGTCTTCGTTTAGCGTGCGGCTTAGCAAGACAAGTTAACGACAAAAACCAAACTACAGTGTCGAGATGAGAACCTCGGCCTGGGTAGAAAGAAAACTAATTGTGTGAGGGTAATATGAACAGACGTCAGTTTTTTAAACTGTGCGCGAGTAGTACTGCAACCTCAGCGATCTCTGCACTTGGGCTGTTGCCCAGTAAAGCGTTTGCTGCGGTTCGTGAGTTTAAACTACTAAGAGCGAAAGAGACCCGCAATAACTGTTGTTATTGTTCAGTGGGTTGTGGCTTATTGATGTACAGCCATGGCAGTAACGGCAAAAATGCCGAAAAATCTATTTTCCACATTGAAGGCGATGCGGACCATCCGGTTAACCGCGGCTCACTTTGCCCTAAAGGTGCAGGCCTGGTGGACTATGTGAACAGTCCGAACCGTAACCACTTTCCTGAAGTACGTGAACCAGGTACTAATGAATGGAAACGCATTAGCTGGAATGAGGCATTCGGTCGTATTGCTCGCTTGATGAAAGATGACCGTGATGCAAACTTTATCGAAAAGAACAGCGATGGAACCACGGTAAACCGCTGGTTGAGCACGGGGATGATGACCTCCTCTGCACAGCCAAACGAAGGCGCTTATATTACCCATAAATTTGCCCGTTCTCTTGGCCTCGTTGCCATCGATACTATTGCACGTAACTGACACTCCCCAACGGTAGCAAGTCTTGCTCCAACATTTGGGCGCGGTGCCATGACCAACCACTGGATCGATATTAAGAACTCCAATGTCGTGGTGATCATGGGCGGTAATGCCGCCGAAGCACACCCTGTCGGTTTCGGCTGGGTAACAGAAGCCATGGAACACAATAACGCCAAACTGGTTGTTGTCGACCCTCGTTATAACCGCAGTGCTGCACTGTCGGATTGCTACGCGCCTTTGCGCAGTGGTACAGATATCGCCTTTTTGCTCGGCTTAAGCCGGTACCTGATTGAAACTAAACAAGTTAACTATGACTATGTGAAGGCTTATACCAATGCCTCTTATATCGTCCGTGAAGATTTCGAATTTAATGAAGGTCTGTTCAGTGGTTTCGATGAGAAGAGTCGCACCTATGACAAAGAGACTTGGTACTACGAGCTTGATGAAGACGGTTATGCCAAAGTCGACGAAAGTTTTGAACATCCTCGCTGTGTATGGAACCTGCTGAAACAGCATGTGGAACGCTACGATTTTGACACCGTCAGCAACATCACAGGTACCCCTGTTGAGGATTATGAAAAAGTGTGTGCCATCATCGGCAGCACCTACACCCATGACAAAGCAGCAACCTTCATGTACGCCTTAGGTTGGACTCACCACACTAAGGGCACGCAAAATATCCGTTCTATGGCCATGGTTCAGCTATTACTGGGCAATATTGGCGTACTCGGTGGTGGTGTGAACGCACTTCGTGGTCACTCAAATGTGCAGGGCGCAACGGATATGGGGCTACTGTGTCAGGCACTGCCTGGTTACCTCAAATTACCGAGTGATAAAGATACGAGTTTACACACCTATCTCGAACACCATACGCCAAAACCACTGCGTCCGGGTCAGACCAACTATTGGTCAAACTACCCTAAGTTTTTCATCTCTCAGATGAAGAGTTTCTGGGGCGAGAACGCCACCAAAGAAAACAGTTTCGGTTATGACTGGTTACCGAAGTGGGATCAGCAATATGACTTCACTAAACACATCGACATGATGTACCACGGCGAGGTTAATGGCTATTTTATTCAAGGGGTTAACGCGATTAACTCTATGCCGAACCGTAACAAGACGTTAGCGGCATTTAGCAAGCTGAAGTTCATGGTGGTGATGGATCCACTCGCGACAGAAACATCCGTCTTCTGGAAAAAAGACGACAAGTTTAATGATGTCGATCCAAGCCAGATCCAGACACAGGTTTTCCGTCTGCCGACAACCCTGTTTGCCGAAGAGGAAGGCTGTATTGTCAACTCGGGTCGCTGGATGCAGTGGCACTGGAAAGGCGCGAATGCACCAGGTGAGTCTAAGCCTGATGCTGCGATCTTATCCGGTATCTTGATGAAGCTCCGAGCGCTTTATAAAGAGGAAGGCGGCGTATTGCCTGAGCCGATAAATGCGATTAACTGGGCTGGCTATCACGACTCTCATTTCCCGCATGGGTCGGAAGTGGCAAAAGAGCTCAACGGTATTGATCTTAAAACGGGTAAGCAGCTGGATAGTTTCAGTCAGCTTAAAGATGACGGTAGTACTGCCTGTGGCTGCTGGATCTACTCGGGTTCTTGGACCGAAGAGGGCAACTTGATGGCCCGCCGTGATAACTCGGATCCGTCCGGCAAAGGTATCACTCCGGGTTGGTCATTCGCGTGGCCTTCTAATCGTAGAGTGCTCTACAACCGCGCGTCATGTGACGTTAATGGCAAGCCTTGGGATCCAAAGCGAACCATTGTGGAGTGGAAGCATGATAAATGGCATGGCATCGATGTAGGTGACTTCAATATGAAGCTGACACCACAAGAATCGGCTCATCCGTTTATTATGCAACAAGAAGGTGTTGGACGTTTCTTTGCCCTTAAACACCTGGCTGAAGGACCTTTCCCTGAGCATTATGAGCCCATGGAATCGCCTATTGGCACCAATCCATTGCATCCAAAAGTTGTTAGTAATCCTGCGGTACGTATGCTCGATGGTGTAGCAGAAACCTTAGGTTCGCATAAGGAATATCCGTATGTGTGTACCACATACTGTGTGACTGAACACTTTAACTTCTGGACTGCGCATTGTCGTTTAGCGGCTATCTCGATGCCTGAGACGTTTGTTGAAATTGACGAAGTATTGGCGGCAGCTAAAGGGATTAACAGCGGCGATTGGGTCACCGTGAGTTCTAAACGTGGGGAGTTGCAGACCAAGGCATTAGTGACTAAGCGCCTACAACCGCTCAAGGTTCATGGACAGCTAGTGCACACCGTGGGATTACCGCGTCATGGCGGTTATAACGCGCTAACTCGCAAGAGCAGCAGTTGTAATGTTCTGACCACAGAAGTCGGTGATGCAAATACTCAGGTGCCTGAATTTAAGGCATTCCTGGTAAATGTTACTAAGGTGGAGGCGATCTAATTATGTCTACTCAAGATATTATTTTAAGCTCCGGCACCTCTAGGCTCAGCCCCGCGGCGCAGGTAAGAAAGAAACTGAGCAAGGTGGCCAAGTTATTTGATGCCACCAAGTGTAACGGCTGTAAGGCTTGTCAGGTTTCCTGCTCTGAGTGGAACGATCTGCGGGCACCCATAGGTGAGTTTACTGGTAGCTACCAAAACCCGGCGGACCTTTCCTCCGAGTGCTGGACTCTGATGAAGTTTAACGAGGTTACCGATGAGAAAGACAAGCTACTACGTTGGCAGTTTACTCATACAGCCTGCATGCATTGTGATGATCCAGCTTGCTTGACCGCTTGTTCGACCAAAGATGCCATTGTTCAACATGCCAACGGTATTGTGGACTTTGACTCTGACAAATGTATCGGCTGTGGATATTGCGTAACCGCTTGTCCATTTGATGTCCCTAAGCTCGACTCTGTGGATCAAAAAGCCTACAAATGCACCATGTGTTCTGACCGATTGCAAGTGGGTCAGGAACCCTCATGTGTGAAGTCATGTACCACTGGCGCGCTGAAGTTTGGTACTCGTGAAGACATGCTTTTTATCGCAGATATGCGTATTAAGCAACTTCACGAAAAGGGCTTTACTAAGGCTGGATTGTATAACCCAAAAGGGGTTGGCGGTACCGGTATGATGATGATTTTGCATGATATCGATGACCCACAAAGTTATGGTTTACCCGCTGATCCAAAGACCAGCTTGTCGATCAAACTATGGCAAGACCTAGTCAAACCTTTGGGAGCTGCAGGGATTATCGCCACTGTGGCGGTGGCTTGTCTGCACCGTATCACTGTGGGCCGCAATATCGTCGAAGAAGATGAACCTGCTGCGTTCGATCACTCTCACCCAAGCAAGTCAGATAAGGAGTAACGCTCATGCATAAGCAGAATAAGATTTTGCGCCATAAGTTGTTCGATCGGATCTGCCACTGGTTTGTGGTGGCGGTGGGCTTGGTGACTTTTCTTACCGGCTTTGGTTTCTTTTTCCCATCTTTTCAATGGTTGGGAGCCATTGCAGGTACGCCGCAGATGGCGCGCTTTGTTCATCCTATCGCCGGCTTGATGATGTGTCTGCCGTTGATGTTGATACTCGTGCGTTATTACCACCATAACAAGTGGGAAAAGAACGACCTTAAATGGATGCTAGCTATCAAGGATGTGATGTTTGAAAACGAGGACAAAATCCCCGCTATCGGCCATTACAATCCGGGGCAAAAAGTGCTGTTTCGCACCTTTGTGGTGACCTCTGTCGTGTTGACAGTGACTGGCATCATGATGTGGCAGCCCTACTTTGCGCCTTACTTTGCCTCCGCCGCTATCGAGTGGGCCATCTTGTTGCACGCCATTTGTGCGGTGATCATGTTGATCTTCGTCATCGTGCATTTCTGGATGGCTACCTGGGTAGAAGGGTCGGTTGCAGGCATGTTGTATGGCTCTGTTTCAAGAGCCTGGTGTAAGAAGCACCATCCCAACATGCTTAATGATCCAAAACTAAAGACTATAAAGCAGGAAAAACACTAATTATGAGCACAGCAATACTCGACGCTGAAAAAATCCCGGCCCAGAAATTGGAGATCAAAACCTTGATCCCTGCAGATCCTCAAGCGATCTACCAATTCCGGGCTGCAAGGCTCGCAGAGCTCGCTGAAGAGTCAGGTTTGCCTGATTACTTTCGCTTGCTGAAGCTGTTGGTCAGCGCACAAGCCCGGGTAGCCGGCGTTGCCACACCGACAGATTTATCTGAGCTGAGCTGCTTTGGCCCCAAGCCTGAGTTTGATTTCGAGCAAAGTCAGCCTATGGCACAGGGTCATTTTGAGTGGGGAAACTATTGGCAGTCGGTATTGCTGGAGCTCATAAGTGATCTCTTGCCTAAGCTCTTGTCCAAGCCTTCGTCTGAATCTTCGCCTGAAAGTGCGGCGGATCTAACGGCAGTACTAAAGGCGTTAGCGAGTACTGAACCGGAAACCTTACAGCAATATGCCGAGGCGATGTTACTCGGTCACTTTGCAGAGGTTCCGGCTGAGTACACCCTGTTTATCTGGGCAGCGCTATCAGTCTATTGGTCTCACTGGGCGACGGATGTAGCAACAGCTTTAGCAACAACGGGACAAGGCTATAAAACCCTATGCCCGGTGTGTGGCTGTCATCCGGTGGCGAGTGTTATCAAGGAGAAACCACGCACAGGTTTACGTTATCTACATTGCAGCTTATGTGAAACTGAGTGGCATCAGATCCGTGCCGAGTGCACCTCTTGTGGTGAAGACAAAGGGGTTTTTCTTTGGGCTGAAACAGAAACTAAGGCCGCTGTGCGGATCGAAAGCTGTGACACCTGTAAGGGGTACACCAAGATGTTGTTTACTGACATCAACCCCAAATTCGAGGTCGCAGTGGATGATCTAGCAACGCTACTTATGGATAAATATGTGGTAGAGCAAGGCTATTTGGCCACAACGGTTAATCCGCTATTGCTGGCTCACGAGCAGTAAAGTAAGTCCCGTCAGGGCGGCTGATTCCAGATAACGGAGTCAGTCGCACTGATTTTTATTCCAGTAAGTTCAGTGACAACTGAATAGAAATTTATAGACATTATCAGATGACCTCAGCAATCGACACTACCGCCGCACTTTACCGTTCACTGCCAGCCATGGACAGCCTATTGCTGCATAAGGCCGTGCTAAAACTCAGGCTAGAGTATGGCGATACTTGGGTTAAGAGCCAACTCAACAGCTTGCTTAATCAGGCAAGAGAGCTTATCGCTCAGCAGAGTAAACTCCCGGACTACTGCGGGGCACCTGAGGCGATCATAAAAGAGTTAACCCATAAATTATTAGACGGTCAACGCCACAGTCTACAAGCGGTATGGAACCTGACGGGGACCATATTGCACACCAACCTCGGACGTTCGCAACTGAGTGAAGCGGCAATTTCTGCCGTCACTAAGGTGATGCGTTACCCGACGCCCTTAGAGTTTGAACTGGAGGCTGGCAAGCGTGGTCACCGTGATCAAGCGATAGGCAAGATATTGCAGCAGTTAACCGGTTCTCAGAGTTGCTGTCTGGTGAATAACAACGCCGCAGCCGTACTTTTGATGCTTTCAGGGGTTGCGGCGGGTAAAGAGGTTATTGTCTCACGTGGCGAGCTAGTGGAAATTGGTGGTGCCTTTCGCATCCCTGATATTATGCGTCAAGCTGGTTGCACTTTAATTGAAGTTGGCAGTACTAACCGCACGCATCTACGCGACTACGAAGCGGCGATCACTGAAAACACCGCCGCCATAATGAAAGTTCACACTAGTAACTATCATATCCAAGGTTTTACTGCGGCGGTGGATGAAAAACGCTTGGCCACGCTCTGCCAGCAACACCGGATCCCACTGATCTCAGATCTGGGAAGTGGTGCGCTGACCGATCTGAGTCAGTTTGGCTTAGGCGATGAACCCACGCCGCAAAACATGCTCACTGATGGCGTCAACTTGGTCAGTTTTTCTGGTGATAAATTACTCGGTGGTCCACAGGCTGGGCTCATCGTTGGCGACAAAAAACTCATCGATAAACTGCAGCAACATCCATTAAAACGCGCACTGCGTTGCGACAAGATGACGCTAGCTGCTCTCGAAGCGACTCTATTGCTCTACCGAAACCCTAAGCGGCTCAATGAAGAGTTGCCTATGCTGAGAAAAATGTCTCGTTCACTGGCCGAACTGGAGCAAGTGGGCCAGCAGATGATGGCTGAATTACCTGAATATTTTGCCTCGCACTTCACCTTGGCGATCACCGCAAGCCAAACTCAGGTCGGCAGTGGCTCCCAGCCAGAGACTCTACTGGAATCTTTGGCACTGACCTTCACACCGACGACTAATAGCCAATACCGTATTCATCAGTTAGAGCAAAAGTTTAAGCAGCAAGATAAACCTATCATAGGTCGAATGGCCAATAACCAATATTGGTTGGATCTTCGCGGTGTCGAACAGGAAACTAGCTTAATCAATGCCCTAAGACAGGTTGGACAAAGCTTATGATCATCGTGACTGCGGGTCATGTTGATCACGGCAAGACGAGTCTTATTCAAGCCCTTACGGGGACCGATGCCGATAGACTGCCTGAAGAGAAGAAACGCGGCATGACCATCGAACTCGGTTACGCCTTTATGAAGGTGATTGATGATCAACGTCTGGCTTTTGTTGATGTTCCTGGGCATGAAAAGTTTATCAATACCATGCTGGCGGGGGTGAGTTGTGCTAAGCATGCCTTGCTAATCATCGCTTGCGATGACGGAGTCATGCCTCAAACAACTGAACATTTAGCAATTTTACAGCTGCTGGATCTTGAAAACCTAATCGTGGTGCTGACTAAGCAAGATCGAGTCGATAGCGCAAGAGTTGAAGCCGTTAAGGTGCAAGTGGGTGAACTGCTGGAGCAATACCGAAGGCAGAGCCCTATTTATGTAGTATCGGCGTTGACTGGCGCGGGTATTCCCGCACTCAGTCAGGCAATCAAACAGCTTGCGCTCACTCAGGTCAATGCGCTTAGTCAGCTAAGCCTACAAACCAGCTTTCGCATGGCTATTGATCGGGTTTTTACGGTCAAAGGTGCAGGTCTGGTGGCTACCGGTACAGTGATAAGCGGTCAGGTGAGTGAAGGCCAAAGCCTCTACCTTTCAAAACAGAGTAAGGCTGTTAAAGTCAGAACTCTGCATAGCCAAGGTCAGGTTAGTCGCCTTGCCCACTGTGGCCAGCGTGTCGCAGTTAACTTAACCGGTGTTAATCAACATAGTGGTGCTCAACGTGGTGACTGGCTAACAGCATTAGCCCCAATGGCAGCGCCCAAGGTCATTTGCGGCGTACTCGATAGCTGTCTGCCGTTCAAACATTGGCAAAGCGTGCAAATTCACTTAGCTAATAGCCATACCACGGCGCGCATCGGCTTATTAAAAATACTGCCCAACAATCAGGCATTGATCGAGCTCCAGTGCGAGCAGGCGCTACCTTGTGTGGAACAAGATAGGATCATCGTGCGCGACGCTGCAGCGAAAATCACACTTGGGGCGATGCGAGTACTCGACCTTTCTCCGCTAAAACGAGGCAAGCGTAGTCCTGAACGGCTGAGTTACTTAAGTAAACTTAAAGACTGCACCACAATCACTGCCAGTTTACAGGCGCAAATCGCCGAGCATTGTATAGCAAAGTCAGATTTTATGTGGGCCAATCAGTTGACTGGGCAACACGATGTCTTATTGCATAATAAAGAGGTGGTTGAAGTTGCAGGCTACTTATTATCAGCACAGCTTAATAGCCACATAGAGGCGCAACTATTAGCGCAGATAAGTGACTATCATCACGCATCGCCCGAATTATTGGGACTAACCATCAATCGTTTACAACGCATGACCCATGGCCAATATCCATTGGCCGTTTTGAGCTATATCAGCGATAGCCTCTGCCTGCAAAAACGTCTGCATTGCACTAGGGGCTTATTACACCTGCCACGGCATAACTTAGCGCTATCGGATAATGAGCAGCAACTATGGCTGCTGATAAAGCAGCAGATGCTAATGGCTAGGGGGCCGTTATGGTCATCAGAGCTTGCAGCTGGGCACCACTTGGACTTGAGCATCGTGCGTCAGCTTTGTCGCAAGCTCATTCAATTGGGGTACATTTCTGCAATTATTAAAGATCGTTATGTGCTAACTGAAAACCTTTATTTTTATGCCAATGTTATTCGTGAACAGATCAATATACATGGAGAAATAAAAACCGCTGATTTTAATTCCATCATTAAATTAGGCAGAAAAGTCAGCATTCAACTTTTAGAGTTTTATGATCGCAGTGGATTAACTTGGAGAAAGCAAAAGGATAATTCTAGAGTCATAAAAGATAGCAGTGTTTTTATATTAAGTGATTTGGCGGAAGAACATAGGAGTTGAACCTACCCGGGACTGCTGGCAGCCCCACCTGGATTTGAAATCCAGACGTTTCACCGGAAACGACGTTCTTCCTTAACACTTGCGAGAATAATAGATAATTGTTTGTAATTAAACAATATCAGTAGTTTCTATATTTAATAAATGTGAGTCCAACAATCATTTATCGATATGAATGATGAACAGTGGGACATTATTTACCAGAACAAATGGAAAATTGCTATGACGGAACTTGTGTGTGGGCTCAATAATATTACTGAACAGACTAAAGTGACTTGTTTTCGAAATGATAGAGAGCAATCATTAATAGAAACCGTCGCAAAAGAGGTGAGGGTTGCGTTGATCTATAATGGTATCTCTCATGTAGTAATGATGGCCAGCCCAACTGCATTAAAAGAGTTTGCCATTGGTTTTAGTTTGTCTGAATCCATTATTGATGACATTAAAGATATTCGTTCAATCGACATCGAGACCATAGAAACGGGTATTTTGGTGCATATAGCGATTAGCCCACGCAGCTTTCTACATCTTAAAGCTCATAGGCGTAGCCTTGCGGGTCGAACGGGCTGCGGACTTTGTGGTGTAGAACAGATAGAGCAAACGGTTAAACCGATTGTAAAAGTCACAGGCACTGAAAAGTTTAATTTAAACAGTCTAAAAAAGGCCTTATCTAGTTTACATCAGCATCAAACTGCATTTAATTTGACCGGAGCCACACATGCTGCTGCCATGTTGTCTGCAGAAGGTGATATTATATCTTGCTTCGAAGATGTGGGACGTCATGTCGCGTTAGATAAATTAATTGGTCATATATCTTCTGATAATAAATATCGCCAGTCGGCATTATTATTAACCAGTCGAGCCAGTTTTGAAATGGTACAAAAAGCCGCCATTTCAAACATTAGCATTGTATTTGCAATTTCTTCCGCAACTTCGTTAGCAATAGAGATAGCTCAAAAATCTAATATTACCTTAGTCGGATTCTGTCGTGAAAACAGAGTGACAATATATACCCATCCAGAAAGGTTATATCTGTGTAATGAAACGCTAAGTAATGTTAACAATAATAACTTGGCTGTAATGTAAAATAAGTTTTGGTAATTTAAATATGTGGTTAACGTTTAAAAATAAGTTCTTTATTCAATTTTGGTCTCCTTTTGCTGCAGTGATTGCTGCCGGTATTTTGTCGACCTATTTTTTTGGCCTAACGGGTTCCCTCTGGGCGGTGACCGGCGAGTTTACGCGCTGGGGTGGGCATATAATGCAATGGTTTGGCGCCGAGCCAGAGACATGGCAGTACTTTAAAATTATAGGCCTCGAAGGGACACCATTAGATCGGGTTGGTGGGGTAATGATTATTGGCATGTTCGGCGGGTGTTTAGCCGCGGTATTGTGGGCGAACAACATGAAACTGCGTATGCCAAGCAGTAAAAAGCGTATCGGGCAAGCGCTGATCGGCGGCATGATTGCTGGTTTTGGCGCGCGTTTGGCCATGGGGTGTAATCTGGCGGCGTTCTTCACTGGTATTCCACAGTTTACCTTGCATGCATGGCTATTTGCGTTTGCGGCGGCGGCAGGCACCTATATTGGTGCCAAGATTACTCTATTACCCTTTTTCCGCTCAAGCGCAATCGTTAAACCGGGTGGCTTGAAGAAAGTGATAAAGCCTAATCCTAATCAAGTGCAGAATCGTTTTCGATTAGGTTGGGTGGTGTTTGCTGCGATAGTCGCTGGCTCATTTTATATTATGAGTAGCTCTACCAAGCTGGGTTTCGCGATGTTGATGGGGATTGTGTTTGGTTTGTTAATTGAACGGGCACAGATCTGTTTTACGTCTGCTTTCAGAGATATGTGGATAACAGGTCGTACTCACATGGCGAAAGCGATCATCTTGGGCATGGCTGTCAGTGTTATCGGGATCTATAGCTATGTGCAGCTTGGAATGACACCAAAAACCCTTTGGGCGGGTCCAAATGCGCTGATAGGCGGCTTATTGTTTGGTATCGGGATCGTTATCGCAGGTGGCTGTGAAACGGGCTGGATGTACCGCGCATTGGAAGGGCAAATTCATTTTTGGTGGGTGGGTATTGGCAATATTATTGGTGCGACCATTTTAGCTTATTACTGGGATGTCTTTTCGGCACCGTTGGCAACGAATTGGGATAAGGTGAATTTGCTGGATGTCTTCGGTCCATTAGGTGGGTTAGGCGTGACGTATTTGCTACTGGCGCTCTCTTTCGGATTGATTTTATTGTGGGAAAGGCACTTTTTTAAAAAGCAGCGAAGTTTGAAAAATGAAAACTTCTCACCCGTGGTGTCACAACCTGATGTGGTTATTGCAATGGCAAAAACACTGTAGCTACATACCCGTTATAAACAAATTTACTTTATTATCAGCTCAAGGTGACTTGAGCTGACTTTTGCTGAGGAGCAAAGTATGACCGAGTCTGTTGTGGCCGATTACAATTTAGAAATCTATGGTGAACCTTGCCCTTATCCTGCGGTTGCTACGCTTGAGGCTATGGCGTCATTAAAGCCTGGAGAAGTGTTAGAAGTGCTCACTGATTGCTCGCAATCGATCAATAATATCCCTAGTGATGCACGCAATCATGGCTATGAAGTACTTGATATTAGCCAGCAAGGTGTGATGCTGCGTTTTTTGATAAGACGATAATAGTCACAACGTTGTCATGTTGCTGCGCTTGATAAAGCGGCTGATACAAGGGCATCGACTTTCTTCGGCTTGTGCGTCGTCTAGGTAAAAACTTCTGCCGTAGATAACGGTAGGGCGGAGTGGCGATAGCAATGCTGCAGTCCGGCGAGCAACATCTTGTTGCTCGACGCTATGTTTTTAACTGCTAGTCATAAAGCATTATTATTAAAGGCACTCATTGAGTGCCTTTTTTATGCTAATTTATAAGGTAATAGCTTACAAATTAGCATGGAAAATCTGCAATTATAGACTCTTGCTAGCTTTCAATTATCACATCGTAAGGATACATATGAATAAACTACTCACACTATTGCTACTGACCTTTATGGTTGCAGGTTGCGGTGACAATAAGGTTGTCGATACTGCTTCAGGTTACATTGAAGGTGTTAATTATCGGACACTTGCTACGCCAATTGCGACGGACAGTGAACAAATAGAAGTGATGGAGTTTTTCTGGTACGGCTGCCCGCATTGCGAGTCATTTGAAAAACCATTACACCAATGGCAAAAGGTGATGCCTGAGGGCGTTGAGCTCGTTCAATCTCCGGCGATATGGAATGAACCGATGAAGCTGCACGCGAAGGTGTTTTTCATTGTACAGAATATGCCAAATAATCAGCCGATCCATGCTGCACTATTCGCTGAGATTATGGACTTACGTGAGGTTCGAGATCTTAAGCTTCAAACCGAAGAGTTGGCTGTTTTCCTAAAAGGCTATGGTCTTAGCGAGGCGGATTTTAAGCAACAACTGTCATCGGTTGAAATCAACAAAAAACTGCAGCGCGCAATCGAGCTTATGTCGCAGTCTAAAATTGAAGGTACACCGTCTATTTTGGTTAATGGTCGGTATTTAGTACTCAATGAGTCGGCGAAAACGGTTGAACAGATAATGGATATTACCAGTTTCCTCGTCGAGAAAGAGAAGGTGCGTTTAGCTGCGCAATAGCGCAAAAGCAGTATAAGAGAGGAGAGTGTCGTGCAATCACAGTCAGAAGTAATCATATTCGATGGCGTTTGTAACTTGTGCCACGCTGCGGTTAATTTTGTGATTAAACACGATAGTGCGGAACGCTTTGTGTTTGCACCACTGCAATCGAATACCGCCAAAAGATACTTGTCTAAGCATGGTGTTACTGACGATGCCTTAGATAGCGTGATATTGATTAAGGCTGATCAATGTTTTTTAAGAAGTGATGCCGCGATAGAAATTGCAAAGTCACTTGATGCGCCTTGGCCGCTATTGCGTTTTATCCGTTTTGTGCCTAAAGTGATTCGTGATGGGCTTTATAATGCCGTGGCTAAACGTCGTTACTCATTATTTGGCACCAGAGCCATATGTATTCTGCCAACGGAAGAGATAAAGCAGCGCTTTATTGAGGATTAATCCCCGTTGCTCTAAACAAAAAAGGCACTCAATGAGTGCCTTTCAATTGCGTAAAATGCCGTTGCATGGCATTAGCGCTAATTTATGCTTCTTCTGGTAACTCGGCATTGTGGTAAACGTTCTGTACGTCATCACAATCTTCAAGTGCAGCAAGGAACCTCTCAAACAGCTCTATCTCTTCAGTATCGGTAACTTGAGTCATCGTTTGCGGAACAAATGTAATCTCTTCCATAACAAAGTCAGTATCAGCCGGCAATTCAGCCGCTAATGCCGTTTTAACTTTAAAGAATTCAGTGTGAGGTGCGTAAACGCTGATCATACCGTCTTCAAGTTCAACGTCGGTTACATCAACGTCTGCCATGATCAACATTTCAAGAATGGCGTCTTCGTCTTCACCCGCAAATACAAATACTGCCTGATGATCGAACATGTGGCCGGCAGTGCCTGGACCACCGAGCTTGGCGCCGTTCTTAACGAATGCTTGGCGGACTTGGGTAAAGGTACGCTTACCGTTGTCGGTTAGGCAATCTGCAATGACCATACAGCCACCAGGACCAAAACCTTCGTAACGAGCACTTTCATAGTCCTCACCACCACCACCACGGGCTTTCTCAATCGCACGCTCAATAACATGAGCGGGTACTTGATCTTTTTTAGCCTTGGAAATCATTTGACGTAACGCTAAGTTACCTTCAGGATCGAAACCACCATTTTTGGCACAAACGTAAAGCTCTTTTCCGTATCGAGAATAGATTTTTGTTTTCTGCCCAGCGGTTTTCGCCATGGATTCTTTCTTGTTTTGGTATGCTCTGCCCATCTTGACCTTTCTCACTAAGCTTTAAAAATTGCAAACGATGTTAGCAGCTTTATTTGTACAAATCAGGGGGCAGGCCTTTAAAAATACAAAAATCTGCTAATTAATATCACTTTCGCGCGTGGTTTTAGCTGCAGAGGTGAGGCATTCTTTAAACCTAATTAAAGTAGATGGTGATTAAAATTCACCTGACGGCTGGCTAACACTGCTGCGGTTATGCGCATCGCCTGATCTATCGCAGTATCGCTTTGTCCTAATGTCTTTAAACTCATGGTATGACTTTGAAAACAGGCGTAGCCGCCATTAACCATCGACACCGCAATACATGCATAGTGATAATCGACTTCATTTTCGACGGCAATATCCGTAAAGGGCCTCAATTGAAGCGACTCTAGATTGCCTCCCGCGTGAATATCAACAAACTGCCGGCTAAAGAAGTAAGGGTTAGTCACAGACATGCGGCTAACGGCATACTGCATTTCACGCTTGGCTTCTGCGCTCAGGTCTCCAACGATGAATTGCACTTGCTTAACAACATCCTCGTCTCTACAGGCTAGCGCTGCAGCCCATGCGACCATTTTGATCGCCGAAGAGGGAAGGTGATTCTCGCTAATTAATACCGATTTAAGCAGTAGACGTTGATCTTCTGACTCATCGGGAAATTGAACAAAGGTAGACATAATGAGCTTCCTCAGGTTTGATAAGTCGTGGATTGATTTTAGTGTATTAATAACCAATATGTTGCGTGATTAAGCATCCATAGGCTTTTTTTTCCTTGTGTTCGGACCTAAATTTGCTCTATATAAAGTGCCTCATAACGGCTTCGATGGTATGGGTTACCAGTAATGGTGGCTTACGACCAAAATCATGTACGGCGTACACCGCATTCATCGGGCATTGGTAATCAGGGAGCAACATGGCTAGTAGTCCCTGTTGTTCTGCTTGTTTAAACACAAATTCAGGCAGCAATGAAATACCTAAACCCGCTTTGGCTAGTGCACCAACAGCAGAGGAGTTGTCGGTGAACCTGTTGGCAACAAAGTTGAGTTGTTTCAGTGCTTCCGCCTTTCTAATCTTACCATCAGGTAACGGTTCCACTGAATGAGTGACAGTTGCTTTCTGCCAAGAGTTGGCGATGTAATCTAACGATTGCCACTGCTCAGCATCAATCTTCGTTTGATGCTTGTCGATATAGTCAGGGCTGGCGCATATTACATCTCTGAAATGACCTAGCTGGCGTTGCATTAAGTTGCTGGATGGCAGTTTTCCCACTCTAATCACCAGATCGATATCATCACTGAGTAGATCGATACGCTGATCTGCAACTGTGATGGTTGGGCGAATGAGCGGATTATCATTGCAGAGTTGGCTAATCGCTGGGGCGACGATAGAGTCAATTAATGCATGCGGCGCACTGATCCTGATAGGCCCTGCAAGCATCCCCCCGGTATCGCGAGCTTCACGCCAGGCAACCTGAGATATGTCAGCCATCTGCTTGCAGTGTTGATAGAAGTCAGTTCCCGCCGGCGTCAGTTGTTGCTTACGAGTGGTGCGATGCAGCAATTGCACGCCGATCGCAACTTCGAGGCTTTTCAAATGATGGCTCACAACTGATTTCGATAGCGCTAGATTGTCGGCTGCTGCGCTAATAGAGCCAGCATCAACGATCTGTTTGAATATTGCCATATGGCGTAAATGATCCATAGCCCCTCTATATTGTTCTATTTAATCGAACAGTGATTGCGAGATTGCCTAGGTTATCAATGCAAATGTTAACTGTAAACTAACGCTCTATATTATTTATGTGCAGATCCGGGAGCGAGACTATGTCAGCCACATTATTAAACGCAGTTAAGTTAGCAAGTGAAACGTGGAAAAATGGTTTTAATACTCAAGACGCGCAGCAGTGTGCTGCTCAATACGAGGCTAATGCGACTATGAATGCTAGGCCTTTCGGTGAGTTTGTTGGTAGAGATGCGATTGAAGCATTTTGGCAGAACCTCATCAATGAAGGGTTTAACAGTGTTGAATACATTGAGCCACAATTCAGCGTCGTTGATAACAGCACGGTATTGCTAACCTCAGCTTGGAAAATGAATAAAGCCCATGGGGTTATCCATAAAGAACTGTGGGTGCTACAAGATGATGGTTCAGCAAAATTGTCTGATGATGATTTTGAAGTGTTAGGTTAACGCGATTGAGCATGACTTAAACCCAATCAGTGCTTTACTACTAATGTTTATGCACCCTTATCGGGCTCTATTTTGAGCCCTTTTTTTAGTTAGCAATAAACCTGCATGTTACTCTGGTTCGCCAGGTCGTTGAATATAGTCGGGTACCTCAATGATTAAGTCCCGCCACTTTTCAAACAAGTTTTGATATAGAAATTCAGTAAATACGCGGTATTTTCTCGGTAGATAAACGCGCTGCGGCATGCTCATGGTAACGACGCTTTGCTTCATAGGATAGTCTTGAAGAACGGCGACTAATGAGCCATTCTTTATCGCTTCACTGCCTATCACCATAGGAACAGTTGCAATGCCTAACCCCTCAATTGCGGCTTCACGCACCAAGGTAATGTTATTGGTCTCAAGCCTTGATTTGGGTTCAACGGTTAACCATTTTTCACCATTAAACAGGGACCAGCTGTTATCAACGTATGGTGTTGAAAGTCTAATACATTGATGTTGGTTGAGGTCTTCAGGGATCTGTGGGGTACCATTTTGGCTAAGATATTCAGGGCTTGCCATCAGTACTTTAGGTGTGTTTAGCAGAACATAGGTTTGCAGTGCCTGATTCGGTTTTTCAGTGATCTGAAATAAAATATCAATACCTTCGGCTATCACATCGACTTTACGATTTGTCAGTTCAGCTTCAATAGTGATGTGCGGATAGGCGGTGAGAAATTTTGCCAGTACTCGCCCAAAGTACAGCTGGCCTAATTCGATAGGACAGATAATTTTTAGATGACCTTTAATTGACTCCTGGCTGGCACTTAGCTGATCTTCGGCATTTTGCAGATCGGCGAGAATACCATGCACTCTGTGGTAGTAGTTTGCACCGGCCTCAGTGAGTTTTAGCGCTCTTGTGGTTCTAAATAATAGTTGTACTCCTGCGTCTGCTTCTAACTCTGCAATTTTTCGGCTCACTGTTGCCTTGGTGATCCCTAAGGCTTTAGCGGCTTTGGTGAAGCTGCCTTGCTCAACGACTTGAGCAAACATCTGCACTCTATTTAAATCCATTGGTTTAAACTCATGATTGTTACACCTGTGAAACAGTGGGTAATATTTTAACTATCTAATAAATATGTTGTGACAGTAGTAAAATGTACTTCATTAATCAAGGATCCAATGATTGGGGAGTCATATATGTCCAAAAATAGAATGTTTATCGTAATTCCACTGCTGTTTTTGACGGTATTGGCTGGAGGCTACTACTGGTGGAATCATGTGCGTAATTTTGAATCAACAGATAACGCCTATGTCGACGCTGATATCTCTAATATCAGCGTTAAAGTCCCAGGTTATGTTACGGCCACTTTTGTTACAGACAATCAGCATGTCGAGCAAGGGCAGTTATTGGCACAACTTGAAGATAACCAGTACAAGGCTAAAGTGGCGCAAAATGACGCCATACTTGCAAGTGCAAAGGCTGATCTACAAACCTTAGCGGCGCAAGTGGATCTGCAGCGCGCGCTTATTACCCAAGCTCAAGCGGGGGTTGCAGCTGCTGACGCTGAAAAATTGCGTTCATCGCAGCAGCTTAATCGCGCAACGCAGTTAAAAGTCAAAAACTATAGCTCACAAGATACCGTTGATGAAGCCCAAGCGGGTTTTCAGTCAGCGGAGGCACATTTAGATGAAGCCGCAGCCGCTTTGGTCGCTAAGCAACGAGAGCTTGCCGTTTTTAACTCGCAGCTGATTGAGGCGGACTCTAGTGTCGAGCAAGCTAAAGCTGGATTAGCACTGGCAAAAATTCAGTTGGTAGATACGCAGATAACGGCGCCCTTTAGCGGTGTTATTGGTAAGCGTGGCGCGCTGCAGGGCCAATATGTACAACCAGGACAAGCTATCTATAGTTTAGTGCCAGACAATGCGGTGTGGATTACTGCAAATTTCAAAGAAACACAGATAGCACATATGCTGCCGGGGCAAAGCGTATCAGTGGAGTTGGATGCTTTTTCGGGTGAGTCGTTCATTGGTGTTATCGACAGTCTATCGCCAGCATCAGGGGCTAAGTTCAGCTTATTACCTGCTGAAAATGCGACCGGTAATTTCACTAAAATTGTACAGCGTATTCCGGTGAGAATTCGCCTTGAAGGGGCGTCATCTGCAGATCTACAGCAGGTTAGAATCGTTCCAGGACTGAGTGCATTTGTTAAAGTCGACACATCAAATGAAAGCCTAAGTACTGCCGTGGCCTTAAACAAGGCGAGTCAATAATGCCCACTCTGGAGGCGACTCCTTTGGGCGCAAATACAAATATTGAGCAGGTGGAACGTGGTAGTCGTCGTGCCTGGATAGCGGTGTTTGGCGGGCTTATTGGTGCGTTCATGGCCATTTTGGATATTCAAATTACCAATGCGTCAATGAAGGAGATCCAAGGCGGGTTAGGGGCGACATTAGAGGAAGGTTCATGGATTGCGACAGCCTACCTAGTCGCTGAGATGATCGCAATTCCGCTGTCTGGTTGGCTGAGTAAAGGCCTCGATATTAGACGTTATATGCTGTGGAACAGTGCTATTTTTATTGTCGCTTCTCTACTGTGTTCAATCTCATGGAATTTAGAATCGATGATCGCCTTTAGGGCGATGCAAGGGTTCTTTGGCGGGGCGCTCATTCCAATGGCGTTCAGGTTAATTCTTGAATACCTGCCTGATGATAAGCGGGCTGTGGGGATGGCGTTGTTCGGCGTGACGGCTACTTTTGCTCCTTCAATTGGACCGACTCTCGGAGGTTGGTTAACCGCGCAGTTTAGTTGGCATTATCTTTTTTATATCAATGTGCCACCAGGGCTGGTTGTGATGTCGATGTTGGCCTACGGTTTAGTTAAAAAACCGATAAACTGGCCAGAACTTAAAAATGTCGATGTGAGCAGTATTATCACTATGGCGCTGGGGATGGGATGTTTAGAAGTGGTGCTGGAAGAGGGCAATCGTAAAGATTGGTTGGGCTCTGATTTTATCCGCAATCTAGCCATTATATCAGCGGTCAATATTGTTATATTTGTTTATCTTCAACTTAAAAAAACCAATCCGTTAGTGAATCTAAGATTGCTTGCACAGCGAGATTTTGCGCTGTCGACGGTTGCTTATTTTCTGCTGGGCTTGGCACTGTTTTCATCCATCTATATGGTTCCGCTGTATCTATCACAAATCCAAGATTATAACTCTATGGAGATTGGCGAGGTCTTGATGTGGATGGGATTTCCACAGCTACTGATTTTACCTTTTATGCCGAAATTGATGTTGCGATTTGATAACCGTTACCTTGCAGGGTTTGGCTTCTTCATGTTTGGGGTTAGTTATTATATGAACTGCCACATGACGGCTGATTTTGCTGGCCCACAAATGATAGCCTCTATGGTCGTTAGGGCGATTGGTCAGCCTTTTATTATGGTGCCCATCGGTATGTTGGCGACTGCACATATACGCAAAGATGAAAATGCATCAGCCTCAACGGTGCTTAATGTTATGCGTAATCTTGGTGGCGCGGTTGGAATAGCCTTAGTCGCGACCTTAACTGATAATTTGAGCCGTGGTCATTTAGCCCATATTAAAGAGACGTTACCTGCGGTAAGTTCAATGGCTAATGACTATTTGACAGCATCGGCAAATATGCTGCAAGCAGCAGGCTCCGACCCTATAACAGCAGGTCTGCAGGCATCTGCATTGCTGGGGCAAACAATGGCCAAGCAGGCGTCGATTCAAGCTTACAATGATGTGTTTTTTATCATGTCAGGGTTGCTCATGGTGGCAGTTGTTGCAGTGTTGTCGATACGCAAGCCGGTTGCCGTTGCAGCGCATTAATTTGCCCTCGGTCTATGCATGATTAATGCTTATAACGTCGGGCTAGGTGTCTATTTTATAGTGTTAGCGTTTTATAATCAGAATCAAAGTCGCGGCGCTTCGCCCACACGCGAGCCAAGGGGTAAAGCGCTTGTCCCCCTTGGCGAACCCTCAGCGGCCCGTGAGTAAGCGCGTATTAATTAAATCTGCTCTCCAAAGCGGACCTAAACTATGACCTCCAAATCAAAGGCTAAAATTAGATATTTATCTTCACAATAGCCAACCCTTCTTGCTGAAAATTATCTACCTGTATTTGTTGATTTGAAGTGCTAGACTGCAGCACTGACTCGTTGCTATGGAGAGAGACTTTTGTTGTGGAAATCGCTAGCTTTTTCAGAGCTCACGCTGAATGAATTATATGAGCTACTCAAGTTAAGAGTAGATGTATTTGTGGTGGAACAAAACTGTCCGTATCCGGAGCTGGATAATAAAGACAGGCAAAGCCAGACCCAACATTTACTGGGGGTTGACGAGCAAGGTACGATCCAAGCTTATGCGAGAGTGCTTGCTCCAGGGGTGAGTTATCCTGACGCCAGTATTGGCCGAGTGATCGTGTCGGAGGCAGCAAGAGGTGGTGGGATTGCCCATATCTTAATGCAAAAAGCGATCTCTATTTCGCTGAGAAAATGGCCGAAGCATAATATTCAGTTAGGTGGGCAGGAGCACTTAAAAGGTTTTTATCAAAAGCTGGGATTTGAGCCTGTATCTGAAATGTATTTGGAAGATGGGATCCCACATCTCGATATGTTGTTAACCTTGAAGAGTGAAGGAAAAAAATGTCAGATTACAAAGTGAATACTCAGCAGTTAGTATGTGTGGCGACGTTTACCGCCAAGCCTGGGAAAATAGCTGGGTTAGTTGAAGCTTTGTCAGCGCTTATCGCCGATACTCGCCGTGAGAATGGTTGTATTCGTTATGAGCTTAATCTTAGCCGTGATAATGCCGATAAAGTGACTTTTGTGGAAAAATTTGTCGATGAAGCGGCATTTAATAGTCATTGTGAGAAAGAGGCTATTCAACATTACTTTCATCACATCATGCCTGAGCTGGTTGCATCTCACCATGTTGAGACCTATCACCAAGTTATCGTTTAACTTACTTATGTTTTAAAGGTGCACTAGGTGCACCTTTAAGGTTATAACCGCATTAACGAGTCTGTTTTTACTGCACTTCAATATAGGTTTAACACCTCTCCAAGATCATGGTGTCCAACCCACGATTAGCTCCCCTCTAAGCATGTTACACGGCTAATAAAGGTAGTTTTTTAGCGATAAAAGTGTTCAACTTTATACAGCCATTATTTAATCAGCAAAGGTTTACAGTGCTAAATTATATTGAACCTGTATTTCGTCCACCATCGGAGTGGAAATCATTAATTCTGCAAGTGACCAATGGCTGCAGTTGGAACCAATGCAGTTTTTGCGATATGTACACCGCTAACCAAAAACGCTTTCGGGCGCAAAAAATAGATAAAGTCGAACAAGATATTGTTGCTGTGTCCAGCTCAAAGGCACATATATCTCGGGTGTTTTTAGCCGATGGTGATGCGATGACACTTCCTTTCTCCAGGCTGGAAGAGATTTGTTTGTTGATAAAAAAACATCTCCCCGCAGTGACTCGGATCAGTAGCTATTGTCTGCCTCGAAACATCAATAATAAAACACCGGAGCAGTTACAGCGGTTAAAGGAGCTGGGGTTAAGCTTACTCTATATCGGTTGCGAAAGTGGTGATGACGAAGTTTTGCGACGAATCAAAAAGGGTGAAACATTTGCCTCTTCATTGGCTGCTTTACAGAAGATAAAAGCGGCTGGTATAAAATCGTCGGTAATGATCTTAAATGGATTAGGTGGGGTGTCGCTGTCAGTGCAGCACGCGCAGCAATCTGCCAAATTAATGAATGAAGCACAGCCAGAATTTCTGTCAACGTTAGTGGTGACTTTACCACTAGGAACAGAGCGGATGGATGAGGCGTTTGACGGGCATTTTCAGCTGCCGAATCAATTACAGTTATTTGAAGAGATGCGAGTACTACTCAGTAATTTAGAGCTAAACAAAACAATTTTCCGCTCAGATCATGCCTCCAATTACTTGGTGCTGAAAGGTGTTCTTGGCAAAGATAAGCTAGCGTTATTAAGCCAAGTCGAGGCGGCGGTGAATACACCTGAACGCATTCAATTACGGCAAGAGTGGCAGAGAGGTTTGTAACCGCGGCGCAGCCAATGCTACGCCGATGACAAAGTATGTTAAGGCTGTTGAATATGGATCTCTCTCACTGGGCACGGGATCTCTATTTTGGCCTGTTTTAGCGCCTTTATTAAGCTGGAATTTGTTTGGTACTTATCTTGAAAGTAACTCTCGGTGGCGACCCAATAACGGATGCCAATTTCAATGCCGATGCTATTAAAATCATTTATCCCAACTTGTGCATGTTCGCCATTACTGACATGAGGGCTATCCGTCAGTACTTTCGATAGTATGGCGACGACGGCGTCGGGATCTGATTGATAACTAATATTGAGTTCTGTTTCGACTAATTTATTGGCAAAGGAGTTGTGCAGTACTTCTCCAACAATATGCTTATTAGGAACGTTAATCTGTTCTCCCTCTTCGTTAGTTAACACGGTCATGCCTAAGTGGATATCTTTAACTAAGCCACTAACCCCTTTAACTTCAATGGTGTTTCCTACAATGAAAGGGCGAGTCACAATAATCGTAATACCCGCGGCATAGTTGGCTAGCATGCCTTGTAATGCGAGACCTGCACCTAAGGATGCGGCACCAATGGCGGCGACCATCGGGGTCACGCTAATACCGAGCTTCCCTAGCGCGATAACACCCACCAATAAGATCACTAGAATGCGCACAAAATTGCTGGTGAAATTGCTGAGGGTAACGTCTATGTTATGCTTTTCGAAAAGACGGGTGACAAGATTAGAGGCTTTAGCTGCAATCCATAAGCCGACGAGAAAAATCAGCGCGGCACCTAAGAGACTAAAGCTATATTGCACGATAAACTCAGTGATCATGCCATAGGCATTTTGCAATTGAGCTATCTCTTGATCTAAACCGGGTTCGTTCATTGATTTGTCCTTTAATACAACATTTTCACTTGGCAGCTTACTGAAGTTAAACTGTTTTGTAACTTGCTATTTACGTTGAAGATACTATCTTTGCAACTTTCAAATAGCTATTTTACGATCCGTGAAGACGATCATGGTTTGCAGTGAACGTTCTGTGACATCAACAAGAATAGGTTATTCTCAAGGCTAATTCTAATTAATGAGATCAACAATGAAAGCAATTATTCTGATTCTATGTAGTTTGCTTGTCACGCCAGTATGGGCAAATACGTATGTTGTTGGTGACCCAATGGAAACCTTAAAACTTCAAGACCAATATGAAGCTGACTATGCGATTGATAGCACTATCAAGCACGTTCTATTCAGTCGTAGCATGGATGGTGGCACACTCATTCAAACAGCGTTAGAGGAGCAACCTGAGCTGTATAAAAAGGGTGATTTGGCTTATGTTGCCGATATTAGTGGTATGCCTTCGCTTATTGCCCGCTTTGTTGCGATCCCACAGTTTAAGCAATTTGCTTATCGAGTGGCGCTCGATCGAGACGGTGAGATCACCAAAGCCTTACCTGCTCAGAAAGATCAAGTGACTCTGATTCAAATTAGCGATAACAAAATTACTCAAATAAGCTATTTTGACTCCGCAGAGTCATTGTTAGAGGCGTTAAAATAAACGTATTAAAAAAGGCGCTATAAGCGCCTTTTTTTAGTTTGCTAATGGTTAAGCAGAATGTCCCTTCAAAATATCGTATATCTCCTCTTTTAAATGCAACTTCTTGAGTTTTAGCTCATGCACTTCAGGGGTGAAATCGCTAGCATCGTGTAACTCCAGATTTTTAATCTCTTCATCGAGTTGATTGTGTTTGTTAAACTTTTTCTGGAAATGAGTATCTGAAGTCTTAAGTTGACTGATTAATTCTCTATATTCTGGAAACATGCAGGCTGTCCTTTTTCTGATATATTTTTCTGATATATTTTTCTGGTTCAACTTTAAACTAGCGCGTTTATTTTGAGCAAGTTGTGAGCTAGATCTCGTTCTGTAATTTTGTATTTAGATCTTGAGTTGAAATTTGTTAAGTGATTGTTTTTAATTGTTTTACTGGCTGGTTTTTACGCCGAGAGTTTGCGGGTGGATATCAACTGGCACTCTGTAGTGCAGCTGCTATATTTCTATCACTTCTATAAATATTGTTTTGGTAACTAGATTACGACAATTCATTTACTCTTGGCAGAAAAAGTGTGATCGGGTTAACCTTATCGCGGCCGATACTAGGTTAAAGTCGATTTATTAAGAATTTTATAATCAAAATTGAAAGGGGTTTTCACAATGTCTGATGTATTTCATTTAGGCTTAACCAAAGAAATGTTGGATGGTGCTAGCTTGGCGATTGTGCCTGGTGATCCTGAGCGCGTTAAGCGTATTGCCGAGTTAATGGACAATGCGACATTTCTAGCGAGTCATCGCGAGTACACAAGTTATCTAGCATATATTGACGGTAAGCCAGTTGTTGTATGTTCAACAGGAATTGGCGGGCCTTCAACTTCTATTGCGGTTGAAGAACTTGCTCAGTTGGGCGTTCGTACCTTCTTACGTGTAGGTACTACTGGCGCTATTCAACCACAGGTCAATGTTGGTGATGTTATTGTCACTCAAGCGTCTGTTCGCTTAGATGGTGCAAGTTTACATTTTGCACCTATGGAGTTCCCTGCCGTTGCAAACTTTGAATGTACAACGGCTATGGTTGAAGCATGTCGCGATGCAGGTCTAGAACCTCATATCGGGATCACAGCTTCATCAGATACTTTTTACCCAGGACAAGAGCGTTACGATACGGTTTCAGGCCGCATTACGCGTCAGTTCAAAGGGTCTATGCAAGAGTGGCAAGATCTTGGTGTGCTGAACTACGAAATGGAGTCTTCTACTCTGTTTACTATGTGTGCTTCGCAAGGCTGGCGCGCAGCTTGTGTTGCAGGTGTTATTGTTAACCGTACACAACAAGAGATCCCAGATGAAGTTACAATGAAGAAAACAGAAGTTAGTGCTGTTTCTATCGTTGTTGCAGCAGCGAAAAAACTGCTGGCATAATGGGAAAGTATTCCCTATAAGAGGGGTCTATTAGGGAATAAAAAAGGCGCATAATGCGCCTTTTTTTTATGCCATGAACTGGCGTTAAAGCTTGCTTAGAAGTGGTACTTAGCGATCACAGAGTAAGTGTTCTGATCGATACCATCAACGCCATACTTGTTTTTCCAGTAATCATATTCGATACCGACAAACAGCTTATTCTTCTTATGTTCACCGAGAACAACGGCGCCCAGATCATACTTTAGCTGTGGGTTGAAGTGGAAGTTAGTCTCATATGCATCTTCATCTGTGGCAAACACCCAGTCAAAGAAACCATCAAATACGATATTAGAGTCACCGACGGGGAAGTCCATTCTAAATACTGGGGTTAACTGCCAGCCATCACTAATATTGCCACTACCCGTGGCATGTCTGCGATAAGTATTGAGTTGGAAATAACTAAAGTAGGGAACATTAAGATCCATACCAACACCATATAAAAAGCTCTTTACTGGGCCTTCACCCTCTTCGAAGGTAAATGCAGCAGATAGGTCGGTAATCGGGCCCATTGCCACTTTTTTACCTAGGATCTTGCTCGCACTCAAGCGCGTAGATATCTCGCCATAGGTGGTGCTGTCTTTGCCAGCATTTGAGCCGTTAAAGTAGATAACATCTTGGAAAGCAAACCAGTCACCATACTTCCAGTCACCCGCGGTCTCAAAGGTAAATGTTGTTTGTGACTCAGAGGGTGCTAAATCATAATTATCACCGTAAAGCGCGGTTACACTCGCGTCCCACCAGTTAATCATGCTGTCAGCCATTGCAGTTGGACTCACTAATAGCGCTAGGCATAGCCATTTCTTGTTCATCTTAAAACCTTTTTTTAATGCAGCTAACGCTGCTTATTATGTATGCAATATTTACACTCTATGGTGTATTCAATATATAAGGGCAAAAGCTAAGTTGAAACGCGCGTTATTTAGTCGTTTCAATGGCGAGGAATATAGGCTGAAAGTTAGTAATGTTCAAAGGGTTTGTTACGCTTTCTTGCACTAGATTGTAAATATTTTGCTGTAAAAGCCTATGGTGCTTAAAGTTGTGTTGGGCGATGGTGTAACGCAATCGCGCTGACGTTCCATATTAACATGTTTTTATTCAAGTGTTTACTGTTACACTCAAGCGTTGAAGTTACAAATTATCATCGCCTATACTGAATCTCTCTGTTAATGACGGTGACATATTATGTCGCAATAGAAACAGACAGCTGATATAGTCGATATAAGGACTCTTTCATTTCAGGGGGAAATATGGAGTTATCAAATCCTATTTTGATCTGGGCCTGTATAGGCTTATTTCTGATGTTAGCGGAGATTATTTTACCCGGTGGTATTGTTATTCTCCTAGGTGCAGCGTGTTTAGTGGTTGCTGGAGGATTAGCGACTGGGTTGGTTGAAGGTATTGTTCAAAGTCTTACACTTTGGTTCATTACATCTATGGTGTTTATGCTGCTGTTTAGACAAGTCACGCAAAAGCTTGTGGGTGGCGATGCACATGTCGATAATACAGATGAAGAACTCGATCTCTACAATCAACTTGCTACCGTTAAGCAGACCATTGGGCCAGCACAGAAAACGGGCCGTATTGAATTTCAAGGAAGTGAATGGCCCGCATTGGGAGATGGCAGTGAAATTGTTGCTGGTTCTCAAGTTCGGGTGATCTGTAGAGACAATATCGCGTTAGTCGTCGAACCTCTAGCAGACAAAAATGAAGATTTAGCGAAATAAATTAGTCGTTACACTGTCAATATTAGGGAAGGGATCTATACATGTTTATATTTACACTGTTTGTTTTGTTTGTTTTTTTCATTCTTTATAAGTTGTTACTCATTGTCCCTATGCGCGAAGTCAATGTTATTGAGCGCTTAGGTAAATTCCGTGCTGTATTACAGCCGGGTTTTCATTTTTTAATCCCATTTTTTGACCGCGTTGCTTATAAACATGAGATCCGCGAGCAGGTACTCGATGTACCGCCGCAAAGCTGTATCTCAAAAGATAATACTCAGCTTGAAGTTGATGGTCTGGTCTACCTAAAAGTGATGGACGGTAAGCTTGCTAGCTACGGCATTGAGGATTATCGCCGTGCTGCGGTCAATTTAGCGCAAACCACAATGCGATCTGAAATCGGTAAATTGAGCTTAAGCCAGACATTCTCAGAGCGAGATAGTCTTAACGAATCTATTGTACGCGAAATTGATAAAGCCTCTGACCCTTGGGGGATAAAAGTACTTCGTTATGAAATTAAGAATATCACTCCGTCTCGAAAAGTGATCCATACGCTAGAAAAACAGATGGAGGCTGAGCGTCGTAAGCGCGCTGAAATCACTTTGGCTAACGCCGAAAAGGCCGCGATGATAAACCTATCTCAAGGTGAGCGTCAGGAGGCGATTAATTTCTCAGAAGGTGAAAAACAGCGTCGTATTAACGAAGCAAAAGGCATGGGGCAAGAGATCACTATTATTGCTAAAGCGAAAACAGAAGGGATGGAACTTGTTTCGGCTGCACTAGCACTAGATGGCGGTAATGAAGCGATGAATATGCAGTTGAAAGAACAGTTCATCAACCAAATTGGCAAGGTGTTGCATGAGGCCGATGTCTCAATTGTACCAGCGGAATTGGCTAAGCTAGAAGGGTTTTTCGAGGGTATGGAGCAAGTGACTCATGCCGTGTCTGCCAATTCAGTAAAAGGAGCACGCTAATGATTGCTGGAATTAATACTGATTTGATTGTTATGGCAATTTGGGGACTTATTTTTGCGGTCTTCGTGATTAAGTTATTTCAATCTATTCGATTGGTGCCAACTAAATCAGCTTACATTGTCGAACGCCTCGGCAAATATCATTTGACGCTAGATGCAGGTTTCCATGCATTGGTGCCGTTTGTTGATAAAGTGTCTTACATCCATGACCTTAAAGAAGAAACTATTGATGTTCCACCGCAGGAGTGTTTTTCATGTGATGAGGTCAATGTTGAAGTCGATGGTGTTATCTATATTTCGGTTATCGATCCGGTAAAGGCGAGTTATGGCGTAGTAGATTATCGATTTGCGGCAATTCAGTTGGCACAAACCACGACTCGCTCGGTGATTGGTACGCTTGATCTTGACCGTACATTTGAAGAGCGCGATGTGATTAGCGCCAAAGTGGTTGAGGTGCTTGATCAGGCGGGTGCCATGTGGGGGATCCGTGTTCACCGTTACGAAATTAAAAACATCACTCCGCCTGAAACAGTAAAAAATGCGATGGAGATGCAGGTTAATGCCGAACGTGAGAAGCGTGCACTGCTAGCAAAGAGTGAAGGTGATAAGCAAAGTAAGATTAATCGCTCTGAAGGTGTAAAGGCCGAGACAATTAACCACTCAGAAGGTGAGATGCAGCGCCGGATCAATGAAGCGGAAGGTAAAGGTGAAGAGATCCTAACTATTGCCCGCGCTACAGCCGAATCGATTGAACGCATGGCGGCGGTAATCTCTGCTCCCGGTGGTAAGAATGTGGTGCGGATGCAGCTAGGGGCACAATACCTAAAGCAGATGGATGGGCTTAGCTCTAGTAAGAGTAAGGTTGTTTTACCAGGTAATCTGATGGATTTTGATCACTGGATGAACAGTATAGGCTTAGAGGAGTCGAAGACGGAAAACTAATAATTTTCGTTTATTCAAGCTTTAAGCTATCCACTAAAGATGCTAGTTTCCCCAATGGAATCTAGCATTTTTTTGTCTGATATTTACGCTTAATTGAGTGGGCCAAATGTAGATGGCTAAATATTTAATGCCATGGGGATAGCATGTCACGCCGTAAGTTGAGCTTAGCGTCTATATCTATATCTGTCTTTGCTCGGAGTAAAATGGCGGTCAACACACCTTTAAAATCGGGTAGATTGTATGGCTTTTGAAGATAAGTTTAGGCTAAGTTGCCACGCTGTTATATTACGAGAAGGCCCTCATGAGGCTGAAGTCTTATTGCTAAAGGCAACGTATGGAGCACTGTCATGGGGCTTGCCTGGTGGGGCGTTAGAGCCCGCAGAGACAATTCATCAAGCGCTTATTCGAGAATGTCATGAGGAGCTAGGGTTCACCGTCAACATTAGTTGTTTGACGGGGGTTTATTATCACAGTGCCTATAATTCCCAAGCTTTTCTGTTTAAATGTGAGATGAATGAATTTGATGAAATAAAATTGAGTGATGAACATTCAGAATATGAATTCATGCCCATCTCTTCGCTTTCTGCAGTACAGAGAACGAGAGTAGTTGATTGCATAGAATTTAACGGAATAGTGATTAGCCGTAAGTTTTAATGGGTTTATCTTCTACTCTTTCGATATGGGGTTTAAACTCAATTTGAGCACTCCTTTTATAATGTTCGCCTATCTTCAGTAAATCATCAAACACCACGGGCTTACTGATTAAAAATCCTTGAGCATAATCGCACATCATAAAGCTCAACTCGTCGAGTTGTTCTTGAGTTTCTACACCTTCGGCAATCACTCTGATCCCAAGCGCGTGCGCCATCTCAATAGTCGCAATAATTAACTCTTTGCTAGTGTCATCAGTGTTCATATCTTTGATAAAGCTACGATCAATTTTGAGGATTTGGAATGGATACGTACGCAGATAGCTGAGTGAAGAGTAGCCAGTACCAAAATCATCCATAGAGATACAAAAACCGGCTTTGCTTAGTGCCATTAATGCATCAAGGGTATAAGCATGACCACTTAACAACACCCCTTCAGTGATCTCCAGCTCTAAGTCTTCAGGGCGCATACCTAGCTGGTTTACACTATCAGTAATGATCTGCACCAAGTTTGGATTTCTAAACTGTCTGGGTGACAGATTAATCGCGATCCTGAAATGGTCATTAAAGGTTTTCTGCCATGTTTGCGCTGCCCTCAAGGCGCGATGAAGAATAAACTCTCCCATCGGTTCTATGACCCCCGTTTGTTCGGCAATCGGGATGAATTCGGCGGGAGATACGCTGCCCAGAACCGGGTTGTCCCATCTGAGTAAGGCCTCTGCACCCATGATGCTGCCGTCTCTGATGTCGAGCTGAATTTGGTAATGAACCTGCAGTTCTCCTCGTTCTAGTGCACCGTGGATCTGCTCCTCAATGGCTAATCGACGAGAAACCTCTTTGTTCATCGCATGAGTGAAGTATGAATATGTATTACGACCAATACTCTTGGTATGGTACATCGCAGAATCTGCATTTCTGAGCAGCTCTGATGGCGTTTCGCCATCATTTGGGTAGATAGCAATGCCGATACTGGCAGTCAGAATAAGTTGACGATTAGCGATATAGAAAGGCTTTCGAAAGCCGCCAATCAGATTTTCGGCTAGAGGCTGAGCGTCATCTGCACTGGATAGCCCATCGAGTAAAATAATGAATTCGTCTCCACCTAAACGGCCAACGGTATCTTCTTTTCGTGTTGCTTTCGTCAATCGTTCGGCGGCAGTAATAAGTAATTGATCGCCCGCCTCATGGCCTAATGAATCATTAATTTTTTTGAAATCATCTAAATCAAGAAAAATAACTGCTAGCATCTTTCCGCTGTGTTCCGTTGATTCTACCAATTGCTCTAAACGTCTAAGGGCGAGGAATCGGTTGGGCAGGTCGGTTAACGCGTCATAATGTGCTTGATGGCGAATTAAGGCTTCGGCTTCTAGGCGTTCACTATTGTCATGGAAGGAGATGACCGCACCCATCTTGTCGTTGTTAAACGTCATTGGGTGAGACCAGTATTCGACGGGAAAGCTACTGCCATCGGCTCGCCAAAAGTGGTCTTCTTTTAGGTGGATATCACGATTCTCTTGTTCTGAAATTGAACTCATTATTACTCGCTCATCATCAGGGTTTTGATGAACTAGGCTGCGCATATTGCAGGCTATTAACTGCTCTTCACTGCGATAACCCAGTAGCTTTACGCATTGAGGATTGGCAAATATACAACGACCATTCTCATCGACGCCATAAATAGCCGCAGCGGCTGAATTTAAAATGGCAGAGAGAAGATAATTTTTACTGAGTATGGATTTTTGATTTTCTTCTGCTAGTGCGGAACTCTCTTGTAAGCGGCTAAACATGTGGTTGAGTTCGGCTTCTAACTCTCCTAATTCGCCACGTTCACCCATCTTATTTCGAGTATTCAGATCCCCATTTGACCAACGTTGCACACAACGAGTCAGATGGCGTATTCGTGGAGTGATTGCCGATAACTGAAATAGACTCACGCTGAGTATTGAGATGTTAGCGAGGCTGAATAGCGTCACCGTAAATAAAAGAGTCTGATCTTGTGTTGGCCTAGTGAGAAAGATAAGAACAGCCAAACAGAGTGACATTACGGTGGTGACCAATAAGGCTACCTGCCAAGGTTTTAGTGTGTTTTGTTTCATTGTTAGCATACGCACTTCCTAACTTGAGTTGTAAAAACGGCATTTTGCTTGAAAGATAATCAAGGAGAATGCTGGAGTTTTACCGCCGCTTTTTTAAGAGCTGCTGAATATTGAGGAAATCAACGCGATCACCAAACCAACCTAAAATGCCTTGGAGGGGAGGCTTTTGGGGGGAGGGAGTTAATAAAGTATTTTGAATATCACCAAGCACAACTAAACACCGAATTAAGTGAGTCAGCATGAGCGTGAGGGAAGTATTATTAGCGTTAGCTGCAGAGGTCATTTTAGTCCTTTAAAATATAAGAAATCAGTCCGTGATCACTTGTCTTACTCGGTTAAGTATAGGATCGAATTAGTGAAACAGGAAATAAGCAATTGTTCAATGAAATATCTATATGAAAAACAAGTGTTTTTTACTAGTAAATTTACATTAGTTCGCTAGAATATTGTCTATGATTTGAACATAAGCTATTTAACTGGAGTTGAGCTGAATATGAGTATTGAAAGAATTGAAACCGGTAGTCGCATGAGCCGAATTGTTAAGCATAACGGTACTATTTATCTATGTGGTCAGGTCTGTAAGGATGCTGAGCAAGGGATCACGGAGCAAACCAGCTCAATGTTAGATAAAGTGGATGCATTGTTAGCGCAAGCGGGTAGTGACAAAGAACATATCTTGTCAGCGACCATTTACGTTAAAGACATGCAGTACTTTGCCGAAATGAATGCGGTTTGGGATGCTTGGGTGCCGGCAGGCCAAGCGCCAGCTCGCGCTTGTGTCGCCGCTAAAATGGCACGCGAAGCCTTATTGGTGGAAATATCGATAGTGGCTGCTGAAAGGGCCTAATATCAATTGCATTAAAAGTTTGATCATTCAGCGGGAATTCAAAGCCCTGTAGGTAAGATGGGGGATTGAAGCTAATAGTTATTCTCGGCTCTGGCATCCTCGGTAATTGCTCCATGCATGACTCTCGATAATTGCTCCTACATTATTCTACCTTCGTCCATCCGTGGACTCGTACCTCCTGAATCTGACCGCCAAGGAGGGTGGGAATGTCTTATGTTGTATGAAACAAAATAGACCATTTAGTCGTATATCCAAAGCCCACAACGAAGCTTAAAGGGCTTTGCCATTTGCTTTAAACGTCGGCCGCACTACGTGAGCTACTCAGACTTTCCACTTCTGCTTTGCATTGGCTCAAAAGGGAATAACCATTTCTTCACTAATGCGCCTTGAATTGAAAAGTCTGAGGCGCTCTGAATGGGTCAAATACTTAATGCAATTGGTATAATACTCCCGCGTTGAGATGACCAGGATTAAGTCTGGTTTTATTTACCATCTCGATGACACGTCTAAGCTTTCACTCGTTAATGGGATCGAGGTTCTGTTATACTGCCAGCTTGATTTTTTGGAGGCAATAATGGACGTATCTTCTTTACTCGACGGCCTAAATGACAAGCAGCGTGATGCCGTAGGCGCTCCGCAATCCAGTATGTTAGTTTTGGCTGGCGCCGGTAGCGGTAAAACTCGTGTGTTAACACACAGAATCGCTTGGTTAATGCAGGTTGAACAGCAAAGCCCTTATGCAATTTTAGCGGTGACCTTTACCAACAAGGCAGCCAAGGAGATGCGTGAACGAGTAGAAAAAGTGGCTGGTGGTAATATGAGCCGCATGTGGATTGGTACATTCCACGGGTTAGCCCATCGCCTACTGCGTACACATTATAAAGACGCCAATTTACCGCAGAGTTTCCAAATTTTAGATTCTGACGATCAACTGCGGCTAATCAAACGTATTCTAAAAAGTCTTCACTTGGATGAGAAACAATATCCCCCAAGACAAGCTCAAGGTTATATCAACGGCAAAAAAGATCTGGGACTAAGGCCGGCCCACATCGATGCGGGCGGCTTTCCGATAGAGCAAAACCTACTTAAAATTTATCAGGTTTATCAAGATTCTTGCGATCGTGCTGGTTTGGTAGATTTTGCTGAGATCTTATTACGAGCTCACGAGCTTTGGCTTAACAAACCGCATATTCTTGACCACTATCAAGACCGATTCAAACATATTTTGGTGGATGAGTTTCAAGATACTAACGCCATTCAATATGCATGGATCCGGGTACTCGCGGGGTCAACCGCAAATGTGATGATAGTGGGTGATGATGACCAATCCATTTATGGTTGGCGTGGTGCTCAAGTTGAGAATTTGCATAAGTTTTTAGGCGATTTCCCAGCAGCACAAACTATTCGTCTAGAGCAGAACTATCGCTCTACCGGTAATATCCTTAAAGCGTCCAATGAGCTTATTGCTAACAACCCCGATCGTATGGGTAAAAAGCTGTGGACTGACGATAAAGACGGTGAGCCAATAGGGCTTTATTGTGCCTTTAATGAAATGGACGAAGCGCGGTTTATTGTTGGCCGTATTAGCGACTGGCAAGATGAAGGGGGCAAGTTAGAAGATTGCGCTATTTTATACCGCTCTAACGCCCAATCCCGTGTTCTTGAGGAAGCGTTACTGCATAAAGGGGTCGCTTACCGTATTTATGGCGGCCTACGATTCTTCGATCGCCAAGAGATTAAAGACGCTATGGGGTATCTGCGCCTCATCAATAATAAAAATGATGATGCTGCATTTGAGCGAGTGGTTAACACGCCTGCCCGCGGTATCGGTGGTCGAACATTAGAGATCATGCGCACCACCGCTCGCCAGCAAGAGCTCACCTTGTGGGACACTTGTATGCGCTTACTTGAGGAGAAAGTGCTCAGTGGCCGGGCTGCAAATGCAGTGCGTGGCTTTATGGATTTGATTGTGGCTTTGAGAATCGACACTGAAGATTTGTCATTACACCGACGCACAGATCATGTGATCAAAGAGTCTGGCCTTAAGTTGATGTATGAAACTGAAAAAGGCGAAAAAGCCAGAGCTCGAGTAGAGAACTTAGAGGAGTTAGTGACTGCAGCGCGTAGCTTTGTGATGCCAGAAGAGCTCGAAGATATGGGCGAGCTTAATGCCTTTTTATCTCACGCGGCGCTTGAAGCGGGTGAAGGGCAAGCTGATGAGTTTACCGATGCAGTGCAGTTAATGACATTGCATTCTGCCAAAGGTCTTGAATTCCCAATGGTGTTTATGTCGGGTGTGGAAGAGGGCTTGTTCCCTAGCCAAATGGCGATTGATGAAGGGGATCGACTCGATGAAGAGCGACGCCTCTGTTATGTGGGCATGACCCGTGCAATGCAAAAGCTCTATATTACCTATGCCGAGTCTCGTCGTATTTATGGTCGAGAAAGCTTTGCTAGGCCGTCTCGATTTGTTAAAGAGATCCCTGAGCAATATGTACAAGAGATCCGCATGCGCACACAAGTGTCTGCGCCAGCGATCAGTACTCGCTTTAGTAAGCAAGATGATTCGTTTAACGAGTCAGGGTTTAAAATTGGACAAAACGTCAGTCATCCTAAATTTGGCGCCGGCACGGTGACTAACTACGAAGGTAGCGGTGCTCAAGCTCGAATTCAGGTTAACTTTTTAGACGTTGGCAGTAAGTGGTTAGTGATCGCTTATGCACGCTTAGAAAAAGTGTAATAACGCTATTCCCACTGGATCCTGAATCTTCAGGTAGGATGGGTATGAATTAAAGGCTGAAGACGTTTTAGGAGAGCCTAATAAAATGAATTTTAGGGATAAATTGGATGTCTACATGCGGCTCAGTCGCTTAGATCGTCCTATTGGCACCTTGCTGCTATTGTGGCCCTGCTTAATGGCATTGATGCTTGCTGCAGGCGGGATGCCAGACATAAAAGTTTTGGTTATTTTTGTCATAGGTGTTGTTGTGATGCGCGCTTGTGGTTGTGTGATAAACGATTACGCTGACAGAAACCTCGATGCTCACGTGGAACGGACTCAGTCTCGACCATTAGCAAGTGGCGAGATCAGCAGTAAAGAAGCACTTTTATTGTTTCTGGCGATGGCACTTTTTGCATTTGGCTTGGTGTTGTTATTAAATCCGCTGGTGGTCAAACTTTCTGTCGTCGGTATTATTCTTACCATTCTTTACCCCTTTACCAAACGCTACACCAATATGCCACAGATGTTTTTGGGCACCGTGTGGAGTTGGTCTATTCCGATGGCTTATGCTGCACAAACTGGCACTGTGCCCGTTGAAGCATGGTGGCTATTTGCGGCCAATTGGTGTTGGACGGTAGCCTACGACACCATGTATGCCATGGTTGATCGTGATGACGACTTAAAAGTGGGCATTAAATCGACGGCCATTTTATTCGGACAATATGATCGACAGATCATTGCTGCCTTTCAGGTCGCTGCACTCATCTGCTTTATTATCGCCGGTGTTATCGCCGCTCGAGGTGAAATTTTTAGCTTAGGTATTTTGGCGTTTATTGGTTTTGGGCTTTATCAGCAAAAATTGATTTATGGCCGAGAACGAGCTGCTTGCTTCAAGGCATTTTTAAATAATAACTGGGCTGGACTGACACTTTTTGTCGCACTGGGATTAGATTATTTAGTGTTATAAGTCCACAACGGTTACTCGTGTTGGGTAGCGATACCATCATCAAAATAAACGTCTTCTAATGGAGGCGTTTTTTTATATGCGGCTTTTGTCTTCCTTACAATACATTTCTAAGTAAATGCCATTAGATGGTCACTATTCCTGTCTATACTTACCGATAGTCGATGAACTCTTTAGGACTGATTAGGGTCGTCATAAGTGTTTTTTCAGGATAAAGGCCTATGAAATTGGCTACATCGACGTAATCGTAACAAGCAAAGGGAGTTGTTTGTATGGAGGATAGGTTATGTCATATTGGGTAACGACATTCGATGCTAGCCAGTGGGCTGATTACGAGTTGGCATTACTGATGGTGGCCATTTCAATTTTAGTCATCTGGCTATCGGTATGTTTATTTAAACCTCAGGGGGCTATACGGTGGATTTTTGCGGTCTTGAGCTGCGTAGTGATCAGTGGCTTATGCCTAACCAGTCGCGTGGATGCCTTGCAGTTAAGTTTGTTATTGAACAAAGGCCAAAATATTGAAGTTCTCGATGGCAGCTACCATTATGGACGCTATCATTTTCCGCACAATTCCGCTTATGGCGTCGACTTTAGAGAGATTCATATTGGCGAACGTATACTGAAACTTTACCACTCTGGCTATCTGCAGCATACGCGTTGCTATCGCAATTTTTATAACACTAATGAGTTTGGTGACCAGGCGAAATTACGTTTGTACATACATTGGTATGAACATGATTTTATATATAAAAATGATTTAATTACATTAAAAACACCCTGCATTTTAAGGATTGAAGCGCTTGATGTGGAGGCTGTTTAAAGCCTCTACTTAGAACTCACACCATTTTTTAGATTAAAGAGCCAATAGATCCCCTGTATTGCGCTGGTAGGAAATGCGGTTTCATGGCTGGCGTCGTTGATGATAAGTAGCTTGCTAGTTATCGTCTTGTTTGGCACTTTATTGCTGCTTCTATTCACACTTATGAGGCTATTAGTCCTGTCGAGCAGGGCCTTAAACTGCTGCGCATCACCGACCATGTCAAAATTTGAAAAGCCTCCGTTACCATTATGCTCAAGCTCACCAATGCCAATAAAGACATTAGCCTTAATCTTGCTTAATGCTTCTTGTCGCTGTTGGGTAAGCTTAAAAATCATCTGCTTATGCCACCAAAATGATGGACTACCTAATACGTAGTTGCTAAACATTTCTGGCTGCTCTAGCAGTATATAGGCACCCAATAGCCCACCTAAAGAGTTACCGACATAAGTGCGTTGGCTCGGTTCTGTCCTAAAGTGTTGTTGTATATAAGGCAGTACTTTTTGCTGCAGAAAGGCGACATAGCGATCAGCGCCTCCCGTCTGTTTTTTCCAGCTCTTATCAACGGAAGGGGTGTAATTTCGAACTCGGCTTTTATCACCGCGAAGGCCCTTTTGCCACGATACACCAACTAAAATGGCCTGCTGCATCGCATTTGAGTTCATTGGATATCGCGTTGCACCAGAGATTATCTGAAAAGCATACATGGCATCGGTAATATAGATCACTGGGTAGTGGCTGTGTTGATTCGCGTCTGAGTTGTAGCCTTTTGGCAATTTAATAAAGAGGTCGTAGGCCCTATCTGCATCATCGAGCTGAATCGTTTGAGTACGAGGAATGTTAAAGGGGCTGGCGTCAGTTTGCTGCGCAGCAATAGCGTTGTGACTGTTGGCGATGCAAATAATGACTCCAATGGCACTGAGTACATATCGTGAAAACCATGAAGGGAATAATAAAAATGCCGAAGAGAGAAAAGAGGTTAAAGTGCGAGACATAAATTTCATCCTGGAAAGTAGGTAACTAAATACCTTGTATACGTTGGATAATCAGGTCAGTCAGCATACGCTGAGGCTTAACTATTTAATAGTGACTTAGGTTTAACATTAGCTTTCAATTAATCCGGTTGGTGGAAGGTCATTGCACTATTAAACTCTGAGTTTTACTTGTAGGCTATCATGTTGATTAATTGTAACGAGGAGCCCGTATGCGTCGCAGTGTTAAGTTAAGGCTGAGTTTTTTGCTAACCGCAATCGCTAGCTACGTTTTGGGGTTTAACCTTTTACCCGAGTCGCTGATCAATGACACAGAGATAGCCATATTGGGTGTTATTGCCGCCGTATATTTTGTGCTGCTGCCGATTCTATATTGGGTTTGGATCATTAAGGCAGGTAAGCAAAAAGCGTGGAAACTACTGCTTATCTTCAGTCTTAGTGGCTTAATGGCACGATTGAGTTTTCCTGCTGAAGTGGCCAGCTATTTCGAATTTATCATGTGGTTTAGGTACCCGATTATTGCGGTGTTGTTGCTGATAGAACTCTACTTAATGGCCAGTATCGCTAAGGGATTATGGCAAGCCCGCAATATGAAGGGAGATCCTAGAGTGCATATCGTTGATAAGTATCAAGATGAGGACGACAAGAAGCGCTCGTTAGCACTGGTATTAGCATCAGAGCCGGCAAGTTGGTATTACGCTATTCCTTGGTTTAGTCGTCAGCATGTCTCTAGTGATAACGCCATTGAGCTATTATCTGGCAAGACTTGGATGTGGTTGTTGATGTTGCTGGGAACATTGGCGATGTCGACAGTCTGCTTCATGTTGTTAAGCCTATGGAGTGAATTAGTGGCGATCATCGTCACCAGTATTATTGCTTATAGTGTGGTGTTTGTGACCGCTAACTATAGAGTATCAAAGCATTACTCATTATATGTTCAGCAAGATAAGTTAGTGATCAATAATAGTATGTGGGGCTTTTTAACCGTCAACATTGCCGAGATAGCAGAGCTGGAAGTTGGAACGTGGGACAAGAGCAGTGCGTTGAACAATAATGGCTCAGCAGAAGAGTTACTGTGTTTTGGTCGAGGTGTAAATGCCAATATAAAGCTTCAATTTAGCCAGCCACAGACATACTTTGGTGCACTTGGGCAATTACCTGAAAAAATTGAACAGCTGTACTTAGTCGTAAGCGATCCCGAAGCTTTAGCGCAACAGTTACGGATGAAGGAGAGTGAGCAACAACAGGTGTTGACTGCTGCGGTTTAGCACAACATCGACTAGGTAGCAGCTTGAGATCCTGCCGACCTAGTCACTAAATTAAAGATTTTGATAAAGAGGCTATGTCGATAGAAGACTAGTTTTTTACAAGTGCTTCTAAGTCCGCGGGGCGATAGTAAACCGATTTTAACACCTTGCCTTGGCGGACAATTTTACCCGCCATATCGACGTCTTTGGCGCACTTAGCGATAATGAAATTGCCTTTGGTACTGCCAACGATCTCTACACCTTGCTTAGCGTAAAAAGCGATAGTCTCTGTCAGCTCTTGCTCATTGCGACAGACTTTACTCATGTTGCTTGAATGTACTTCATCCCAACAAGTGATAAAGTCGATTTCACGGTTCTTAGCAACATGTAAAAGCAGGTCAATCACGTAGCTTATTTCAACATGGTCAGATATTTTTTTAGCGCCTAAGTGCACTAGACGCCCCATCAATACATAGACTGAATCGACAATAGCGTCGGCTTGTTCAACGCGGCTATCAGCTTCAGCAAGTTCAGTTAACTCTTCAATTGCCAGCGAAGTGTGCAACGTATCGGCTTTATCATCTAGCGTTGATTCATCTTCAATAGGTAGATCAAATGTGGCACGGAATTGGTGAATATCACCATAAAGATGATCGTAGAGAGGCTGGTCTAAAGCAGATAGTTTCATAAGTAATACCCTTGGCACTAATATTAAAAAATTGCCGTCATAGTAAAGAAATGGACCTGAAAATGAAAGGTTGGTAGTGCTGTTGAACGTACTCAAGCGCATTTTGTTATGTTAGCAGCTTGGATTTACGGGTTAACCCCCACTGCCTGAAAACAAAAATGCCATGATGGTACTTAAAATACCCACTTCAACATCTCTATTGCTTGTCTGTTGGTCATTAATATTGTGCGCCTCTTGATCTTCTCTAGCCTCGCGAGCATTGTCCGCACCACTGATAAAAGGCTCGGCAACGGATTGAGTTTGTTGCACGCTGCAGGCAGTTAATGACGACATGAGCAACATAAGAATAATAAACAGGCTTGAAGGTTTAATGTTTATCATCACTTTAGACCTCTACTTCTAGGTGGCAAAGGATTAGAGGATTAAGCTTATGGATGAGTGTTTGCACGGGGTCTGCACTGATATCCAATGCTTGCCAGCCGTCGGTACTCATTATGTCTAGGGCCGTGATACGAACTGACTGCTTACCTGTATCGCTCGACTTGCTTGTCGATACTTCCCCAGAGATCTTGAAAATGCCTTCGGCAGCGGTAATACGACTAATTTTAAACACTTCCATATGCTGACTCGTCTGTGGCATTAAGCGGAACATCACCATAAAACAATACTAGCGGTAATAAAAGTATTGTTGAACGCGCTCCGTTAAACTATCTATCGTTATCTCTTTACATCGATTTTAAAGTGGCATGACAAGTTTTATTTTTAAGCAGAAAAAAGCCCTTTTGATAATCATCAAAAGGGCAGCGCGATAATTTAGCTTTGCGCTAGAGTATAGCGAGGATATCTACTTAGCGTTTTGCGTATTTACTGATGAGTTTCTCTAGGTAGGGTTGGACATCTTTATCACTCCAGTCGAGGTAGCCACGCAGAAATCCAATAAGGTTACCAGAACCGTCAAATACATAAGTGGCCGGTACAACATCGGCTGGCATGACGTTATCGATGTTCATTTCAGGGTCAAGCCATGTGTGATAGTAACCAAGATCATGACGTGCTAAAAAAGCGGCGACCTTATCGCTTTCTTCATCAATAGAAACCGGCAGTACAACTAAATTGTTATTGATATTTGCCTGTTTAATGGCTTCCATTTGTGGGATCTCCTTTAAGCAGGGAGCGCACCATGTCGCCCATAGACTCATCAGTATCACTTTGCCGTCGAACTGCTTTAAATTAATGGAGCCGCCTTCGGTATCGACAAAACTAACATTAGGGACTTGTCTTGCTGAACTCATCTCTATAAAGCGTGACATGATCATCGGCTTTTCTATCGGCTGCCCCGTGTTGTAAACTTTTTGAGTGGGGAGTGATGCGTGTGCTGGAACAACTAGCGTAAAACTAAGTGCTGCGACAGCTAAGAAAGACGCTATCAACTGCTTAGCATTACAGAGTGGGCGAATAATAAAATTAGTCATGGGGGGAGTCCTGCGTAAGTTTTTGAGGCTTCAATGTTGGCTGCACGAAGAAAAATAGGCCTATTATGGCGAGTAGAACCAAAATTATTGGTATAAACCAGAGTATAAAAGTATGACTGCTAAGTGTTGGCATGTAGCGGATCTTTTCGCCGTAGCGTAGTACCATAAAATCAATAATGGCGGCTTTAGATTGCCCTTCGTCCAACATCAAAAATATCTGTCCTTTAAGCTCACTGGCTATTTTGCTTTGTGAATCAAATAAATTTTGATTCACCGCCATCGGACAGCGTAATTCGCGGGCGATTTGAAAGCCAATGTCCCTTTTTTGTTCATGAGTATAATGTGTCGGTGCTAGAGTATCTTGGGCCGTAGCTGTGACACAAAACAGCAGTAATAATAAAATCAGTACAATAGATAGTACGTTTTGTGTGAGCAGCTTAAAACGGAGTGCGCCATTCATAATGCCATTATGCCAATTCATTGGAGTGCCCCCGGTACTTTAGTGTTAGCGAAGGTATCGGCGCAACGCTCTTGCTTGTCGCCAAGACAATGACAAGCCCGCTAAGCATCATGAATAATGCGCCCAACCATATCCAGCTTACTAACGGTTTGTAACTGATCCTGATGAGGTATTCATTGTCATTGAGCCCGCGCTTATTCGTCAGTTTTTGCCCCATAGAAATATATAAGTCACCTAAGAAGCCGCTATGTATTCCTGCCGCTGACATCTCCATGCCATTGGTTTTAAATGTTTGCCTTTGCGGATAGAGGTAAGTCACAAACTGGTTTTGGTTATCCAGCACTCTTATTTGAGCTTGAATGGCGGTGTAGCTGTTACGTTCAACGGCTTGTGTCTCATCATAAATAAAGCTGTAGCCAGCCAGAGTCTTACCTTGACCAGGCCCCATACGGAGTAGCTCTTCGGACTCAAAGTTAGACACTAACGTCACCCCTAGAATTGATATAGCGACGCCAAGATGAGCAAAACACATCGCGTAAAAGCGCAATGATGAAGAGTCTTTTCCAGTGCCTAACTCATCGTCTTTAAAAGCAATTCTCTGAACTAATGCAAGCCCTGTAGCGCTTATAATCCATAGAGAGGAGAACAAACCGAGTAGAAGCCAAAAACTAAATGTGTCTCTAGTTACCAAGGTGATAATTAGTGCCATTAACATACACACAGCCGCTAATATTAGAGGTGGTCGCATCTTGGCGCTATGCTGCCAGTTTTGCAGTGGTGCCAAGCCCATCAGTAAAAATATAAGCGCAGCAATTGGGATAAAAATACTGTTGAAATAGGGGGCACCTACAGAGATAGTTTGTCCGGATATAACCTCGAAAATGAGGGGGTAGCAAGTTCCCAGTAGCACCGAAATAGCAGCAATGACCAGTAACATATTACCGAATAGTATTAGACCTTCTTTAGACAGTAGTGAAAATGTCATTGGCGCAGCCTTTATTGACGTTCGCTGAGCAAACAATGCCATCGCAGAGCCAGAAAATACAATGAGTAGTATCAGTATTGATACGCCACGGGTGGGATCTGACGCAAAGGCATGCACCGATTGGACCACCCCAGAACGTACTAAGAAGCTTCCGAGTAGGCTTAAAGAAAAGGCCATAATGGCCAAGAAAATACTACAAGAACCTAATATGCCTCGTTTCGCAGTGAGTAATATGGAGTGAACCATTGCAGTTGAAACTAACCACGGGATAAACGAGGCATTCTCTACAGGGTCCCAAAACCACCAACCACCCCAGCCAAGTTCGTTATAGGCCCACCATGAGCCAAATGCATTACCTCCGGTTAAAAAGACCCAAGCCAAAATGGCCCATGGTTGAAGGTAGCGAGCATATTGTTGGCTTAACCCACCAGATAGCAATGCAGCAACGGCACCAGCGAAACAGATAGTTAGCCCAACGTAGCCGAGAAAAAGTAGTGGAGGATGAATTACCAGCCCAATGTCTTGCAGAATGGGGTTGAGATCTCTGCCTTCAATTGGGATACCGGGTAATAGTCGCGTGAAGGGGCTAGAGGTAAACAGTAGAAAAAGACAAAACCCTAATATGAGTAATGCGGCGACTGCTACAAGCTTTTGATGGAAATATTGATCAGTGGCTGGAGCACGATTAATGATAAAAGTTGCCCAAATTGCAATGGCGACGACCCAAAACAACATTGAGCCTTCATGGGAGCCCCACACCGCAGCGACTTTATATAAGGTGGCTAACTGTGTATTCGAGTTATTAGCAACGTAGGCGACAGAAAAATCATTAACTAAGAAGCAATAAGCCAGAGATAGTATTGACGATATCAGCGTTAAACACATCAGTGTTGTTAATGGTTTTGTATAGCTGAGTAAATATTCACTGTTTAGCTTAATACCCATAATCGTTATAAATGATAATATAAACGATAAAGTAGAAGATACAATAAGCAATGTTAAACCTATCTCCGGAATCATGACTTTTCCTATGTTTATAATTAATTCAGAGCAATCAATACAAGAATATTATATCGGTTTTACGATACTTTGGAATTTGAGTTAGGTACTGACGTTACCTATGGCTAATTGTTTCTCACTGTATTTAAAAACAATCTGCGTTTCTTTTTATAAGACTAATTCAGAATGTAGTTTAATAATGGGATGAAGTTCAAAGTCTAATTGGCAATATCCAATTGCTATTATTTTTAATATATAAATGTTGTTTTTGAACTATTTTTAGATCTAAAAATCATAAGTTTTACATCTTAATAATCAATGTAATAAAATCGTATGTATCTGTTAATAAAGAAGTATTTAATTTTTATATTTAATCATAACTAACGCGTTTGTTTATGTGCTCTAGCGCATGTTTTTCCTCGGGTCAATCAGGAGAATAGCGGTTGCTCAGTTGTTTAAGTCGTTCGGTGAACGGTTAGGTTTTGTAAAAAACATTTTAATGTAGGTATAGATGTCGACTGCGATAAATAACTAAACGGTGATGTTATTTCTTCTTTCGATAAATCCAAATTCTAATGTGATGCGTTAAAGATAAGATGAGAGTTTAAAAATAAACTGATAATAAGTAGGAGTGAATGATGAGACGATGGAAGCACAAGGTAGCATTAAGCATGCTGTTTTGTTTTGGTGCCATTGCTAATGTTAATGCCAGTGGTGGTAAATACAACAGCGTACCTGAAATGGGTAAAACAGCTAAAGAAGCTATTGCCAATTACAAAGGTACTGAACGTATTAATGGCGTGAAAACGCTACAAGATTATATTGTTCAAGAAGAAGAATTATTCGATTTCTTGTTCGAAAATCATCCTCTATTTAAATATCAAGAGTCAGGTAACTTAGTGGGTGATTACCACATCAGTGATCGTGGCGAAGAGTATTTAGATACTGGACACAGCCCTGATTACAGCTCAATTGATGGTAAGCCTCGTGCTGTACAGTACCGTTTAGGTGCGAAATCTATTTTGGATTATCCAAACAATTTTGTTGGTCCAGAAAAGTGCGCTGAGTGTCATGCTACTCAATATGAGAAGTGGCAGCGTTCGCGTCATGCCCAATCAGTTCGTTTTCCTGGTGAACACCCAGAAGTGGATAACGATCTGAAAAAACCAATGTATGGCACTAAAGACACCTCTATCTTGGCTGACGGTATTACCCCTGACATGATCTACGCCACTATTGGTACTCCTCGTACTAAATACGGTTACATTGATGCTTGGTTAGTCCGTGGTACTTACCATATCGAAGGCGGTTTGCTGCGCGACGGTACCGGTAAAATGGTTGCTGGTGCTAACCAGTTTTCACGTGGGTGGGCTGAGTGGCTTACCGATGATATGGCTAAAAAAATTAATGCTGTTATTCCTGAATTCCCGACAACGTTAGAAGAGTTTGGTGGTTCAGGATCGCATCAGAAAGGCATGAGCTCATACGGTGCTAAATACCGTAAAGAGATGTTGTTCCAACCTGCAAGTTCATATTGTGAAATTTGTCACTCTTTCAAATTTGATTTCCAAAATCAACAAGAGTTCTTCGATGCCTTAGGTGATCCTAAGAAACTACAAGAACATACCATCAGTAAGGGTATTGCTTGTGAAGAGTGTCATGGCGCTGGCGGTCATTTAGATGGTGGTACGGGTGGCATGCAGTCTAACTGTGAACGTTGTCATCAACGCTTCCAGTACAACCCTGCACTTATGGACACACCGGAAGCACAAGAGAAAGGTGAGTATGCCTTTGGTGTGAAGATGAAGTCTCTTTGTCCATCTTGTGGTACTGAAGGTTCACAAATGTATGGCTCTGCGCATTATGAGAAAGGCATGCGCTGTACTACTTGTCACGATCCACATGAAGTGACTGACGGCACTTGGATGTCTGGCATCACCAAGCCAAAGCTAAAGAAAGACTGTAAGGATTGCCACGAAGCACAAACTTTGATTGCTGAAAATACAGATACTCATAGCAAGCAAACATGTCAAAGCTGTCATATGCCAAATATGGGTAGCTGTGAAAACTTCAAAGCAATGCAGTTCCCTGACCAAGCGGGCTTCGACGCGGTTCGTAAGTCTCACATGTGGAAAATTGATGTTAACCCAACACGTAAAACTTTGAACCCACCTGAAGGCGAGCCTCGTACTCAAGGGCCAAAAGCTGGCAAAGGTTGGACGGTTGCTAAGAACGAAGAAGGTCGCTCATATCTCGATTTGATGTGGTCTTGCGCTCGTACCTCAATTTCTGACCACGATGTGGTAGATAACAAAGGTTGTCACAGCCAGTTCCAATCAGAGCTTGAAACCGGTCTGCATTATGAAGACCAGATGGAGATCTATGGCGAAGTCATGAAGATGCAGACTCCCGTCAAAGAGGTTCACGCCAAAGTTGAGCAAGCACTCGAGCGAATCGATCAGCTACTCGAAGTCACCAAGCTATCAACCGAAGATAAGACACAAGTGCTTATGTTGGCTGAAAAAGCGAAAGAAACTGTTGATCTGATTAAGAAAGATGGTTCTTGGGGTGTACATGGTTTCCGTTATAGCCAGAAACGTCTAGATGCAGCGCTGACTTATGTCACTCAAGCGCAAAACATCCTTGACGGAACAGGTTACGCTGCGAAGTAAGCAGCTTAATCGTTAACTATCTCGGCACCCGAATAAGTCATAAACGGTGTCGAGATATAAGAGGGAAGATTATGAAAAGAGTACTTGGTCAAATGCTAGTAACACTGACTTTACTCCTTAGTTCGGCAAGCTGTATAGCGGGTGGTGGCTCAGAGATGGCCTTAGCTCCGCATTACGAGCACCAACTCAATACCATCACCATGATGGAAGTGGATGGCTTAGTGGGTAAAGAGGGCGTTTACTTTTTTGATGTCAACACGTTGGAGCTGTGGGCTGAGGGATTTATACCAGGTGCTATTTACTTCAATGTTAAAGATTGGAAAACGCTTCTACCCGCAAAAAAAGACACCCAGATGGTGTTCTATTGTGCGAATAGGCTTTGCAATGCGAGTGAAATTGCCGCCAGAGCAGCAATGAAGTTGGGCTACACCGATGTTAGACAAATGCCAGAAGGGATTTATGGCTGGCGCTTATCAAACCGGGTGACTGAAAAACCATAATAGATCAATCCAGTGATGAATGACTACACAGATGGAACTGCTGTAATCAATTTAATGAATGACGACCTTATTAAAAGAGATGATGAACATGAAAACATTTGTAAAAACGTCTTTAGCTGTTGTGACGGGACTTTCGCTATTTATTTCCGCTAACAGCATGGCAAACACAGACCTGACTAGCGACGTACAGAAAGAGTCATATAGTATCGGCGCCTCAATCGGTAAATACCTCTCTAGCCAGATTTTCGCTCAAACAGAGTTGGGTGCAGAGGTTAATGTTGAACTGGTTATTGAGGGTGTCGTGGATGCACTGAAGAATAATCCACAATTCTCAGATGAAGAGATCCTCACCTATTTAAATCAGCGCTCAGTGCAACTCAATAGTGCTAAAGAGGCGGCTGAAGAGCGAATAGCTCAACAAAATATTACAGCCGGAAGTACCTTCCTAGCCAATAACAAAAAGCTGCCCGGCGTCAGTGTGACCGATTCGGGTTTGCAATACGAAGTGATATCAGAGGGTGAAGGACGTAAACCAGGCCCTGAAGATGTGGTCACTGTTCACTATAAAGGCTACTTGGTTGATGGAACTGAATTCGACAATTCCTACGATCGTGATGAACCTAATCGTTTTGCTTTAATGAGTGTCATTGAGGGTTGGCAAGAAGGGATCCCTCTAATGACAGAAGGTTCTACCTACAAGTTTTCAATTCCATCTGAGCTTGCCTATGGTCAAAAGCAGGTCGGTATCATTCCGCCAAGTTCAACGTTGGTGTTTGAAGTTGAACTCGTCAAAGTTGAAGCCCCAGGCGAAAACTCCCACGGTATGGGACTTAGCGGCATGGGAATGGGTGGCATGATGGGAATGGACAAAGCGCACTAGTACGTTAAGTGCCTGAGTCGTTATCTAACTAAATTAGAGAGTCACTATGAGTAGTCTTGCTGTTGGCATTGGTTGTTGTCTGGTTAGTGTCATTGCGTGTGTTTGGGGCCATCACCTTCAAGCTCGTCATCTCCAACGTTCTGATCTAGCGAGCCAAGATATTTTGTCTACTGCTAAAGGAAGAGCCGTAAATGGAGCAGTGCCAACAGTAATTTCTTTAGTGATATTAATTGTACCTCTGGTGCTTTATAGCCAGTTAGGCCGTTTTTCCGAGTGGGATAAAGGAGTAATAGACGACAACATTGATTATCTGATCGCCGCAGATATCAATAAAAATGCACGTAAAGTCAACGAGCAACCTAACAACGAAATTGCATTGTTAACTTTGGCTCAATCTTATGTCGATGGCGGGCTATATGCCCAGTCTGTTGCGACGCTAAATGAACTACTTGCCTTTACTGGTGAGGATGCTCAAACCTTAGGGATGAAAGCGACTGCCATGTACTACCGTGATAGCCGCCAGATGAGCATCGATACCCGTTTAGTTTTGGCTAGAGCGTTAGCCCTTGATGAATTTGAATCCCAAGCGCAATTACTGATCGCGACGGATGCTTATCTCAATCAAGAGTATGCCAAAGCGATTGAACATTGGCAGTTGTTACTCCGTAGCGACAGCCAGAGCTTTAATAGAGCCTCAATTAACAATGCAATTTTAAGAACCGAGCAAAAAATAGCTAATCGTTCAGTGACTGCATCTGAGTAAAGTCACACCAATAGAGAATAGGTCGGCAATATAGCTGGCTAGATGGAGGATGCTGTGAGTGAAAATATAGAGAGACGGAGGTTCCTTAAATGCTTAGGAGCCAGCTCTTTGATAATAGCGCCCTTAGGGTGCAGTTCAGTCAAAGAAGAGTCAGATGCAAACAAACCCCATTACGTGATGGTGTTTGATCAAAATAAATGTACTGGGTGCGGTGAATGTAAGGACGCATGTAATGTCGCAAATAATCTACCCGATGGTAAGTCTCGCATGGTTATGGAGCAGTTATCAGGTGGTGTAGCGGGTGAAATATGTCCTCATTGCGGCAAAACAGAATGTAATTGCGAACGCAAATATGTGCGTGTTTCTTGTCAGCAATGTAAGAACGCTCCTTGTGTCACTGTTTGTCCTACGGGCGCAGCCCATAGAGATGAAAAAACGGGCATTGTGACTATGGATAAAGCCAAATGTGCAGGTTGTAAATACTGTATTGGTGCTTGTCCTTATGATGCGCGTTTTATCAATAAAGAAACCGATGTAGCGGATAACTGTGATTTCTGTTTAAACAGTAAATTGATTAAAGGTGAGCTTCCAGCTTGCGTGCAACAATGCCGTTATGATGCGTTGATTTTTGGTGATGCGAATGACCTTACCTCTTATGTGAGCAAGCTTTTAAGAGTGAAGGACTCCGTGCGGATCAAGCCTGAATTTGGCACTGAACCGAGCTTGAGATACATACCAATTGTTAAGTTAGGGGTATAGCTATGGACGGAACTATTGATTTTACCATCGGCTTATCTGAGGGCATTGCCTGGCCTTGGCCGATTGCGGTTTATCTGTTTTTTGCGGGAATTTCCGGTGGAGCGCTAGCCACTGCGATATTTATTCGTTTCTATAAAAAACAGACGACCAACACGCCTTTCTATAAAGCGGCAGCTGTAATCTCGTTTGTGACCATCAGTTTGGGCATGTTGTGTTTAGTTTTAGACTTAACTAACCCTTTGTTCTTCTGGAGGATCTTGGTTTATTACAACCTTAGTTCTGTGATGTCAATTGGTGTGATTGCTTTAACGGTTTATATCCCATTAACCGCGATTGTTGCATTACTGGCACTAGAAGAGGAGTTGCGCTCAATACCAGCACTGAAAGTGTTATTACCGATCATTGAAAAATTGAAAGGTGTGCGCAAGCCAATTGAAGTGCTGGTGTTGATATTAGCGTTATCAGTGTGTGCCTACACAGGTTTCCTTATCTCAGCCTTGATCCGTTTCCCCATCATAAATACATCGGTGTTGCCGGCGTTATTCATTGCGTCAGGGATATCAGCGGGTGCAGCATCAGCAAAAATGTTGGCAGTGTCATTCTTCAAAGAAGATCTGCATAGCCAAGACATGAAGCTACTCCATGGTGCTGAATGGCCGATTATGTTTGCTGAAGCCATGTTCATTTTTATGATTGTCACCTCGTTAATGACAGGAAACGCAGGCGCACAAAGTGCCTTTGTTGCTTTTCATTCTGGTGAGTGGGCAAACGTGTTTTGGCTCGGGGTTATAGGGATAGGCTTTGCTGGTCCGCTGTTGCTGAACTTTGCCACCAGTAAGTCGTTTAGCCATTCTGCTAAAGCATTTTATGCCTCAGGTGTTTGTGCGGTAACAGGCATGATGTGTTTACGTTTGTTCATTCTGTATGCGGGACAAAACTTTGCGATTTAATAGTCCAAAGTATATGTGACAGAGAGCGAGTAGGTCAGCCCCCAATTGCGCCGCCCCTGCAGGGCTGCAATTGGGTGTTGAACTGAAAGCTAAGTCAGTTAGAAAACAATTATTACTGGAGTTGAGGTCGTCAATGAAAAAGTTATGGGGCTTGCTGTTATTGCCTTTATTATTTGCGTGTAGTCAGGACTCCAGCGACACCGCTGTAGTCGTAGCACAAGCCATTCATGAACATGATCGTTGTCATATGTGTGGCATGATGATCAAGAAATATCCTGGGCCTAAAGGTCAGGTGCATCTAAAAGGACAGCTGATTACTCCTAAATTCTGCTCGACTCGAGACATGTTTAATTTTGCACTACAAAGCGAAAATCAACGTCAAGTGACGGACCTTTTTGTGCATGATATGGCAACAACGAATTGGGAATCGCCCGAAGATAGCGCCTTTATTGATGCTAAAACAGCATGGTATGTCTATGGTGCGAGTAAAAAAGCGGTAATGGGTCCAGCGGTTGCTAGTTTTGGTACTAAAGAAGGCGCGCTCAAATTTTCTCAGGAGTTAGGCGGCATAGTGCTGAGTTATGACCAAATTGATACCCAGTTACTTGCAGGTGAGTAACCTTAATTAGGCTTATTTCAATGTCAAAAATGGCTCATGTTATCGCCCTTATTACGATTATTGCAATCGTTGTGCTTAGCAATGCTGTGATGGCGGCAACATGGATAGTTAATAATAACTCTGAGCTACGTGAGCAGTTACTTAGTGCTAACGCTGGGGATACCATAATACTGCAAGCTGCTAGTTACACCGGTAATTTTGAGATCACTAAAGCGTTAATGTTGAAAGGGTTAGAGGGTGCTGATATTGATGCTCTAGGCCATGGCAGTGCGATAAAAGTCAGTGCCAGCGATGTAGCTATACAAGGTCTCAGCATTCGAAATTGGGGCGCCGATCTGTATGAAAATGATGCCGGTATTTGGATTGCAGAACAAACGGACAAGATAACGATTAACGGTAACCGCTTAGTGGGCGATGGGTTTGGGATCCGCGCCGACGATAGCCGAGAGTTGACTATCCGCCATAATCGAATCTCTGGTAATCCCTTGTTGCACGTTCTTGATAGAGGTGATGGCATTTATCTCAATCGCGTTGAGCAGGCCGTCATTGAATTCAATAAAATCGATCATGTCAGAGATGGCGTCTATATCGAATCGAGTAAAGGCAGTTTAGTTACCAACAACCGCTTTTATGGGCTGCAGTACGGCATTCATTACATGTATAGCGAGCAAGATGAAGCTTACGGTAATGTGAGCGAAAATGTGAACGGTGGTTACGCGATCATGAGCTCAAAATTGGTGTATTTACATCATAACAGGACACAAAATGCCACTGAGTATGGCGTGTTATTAAACATCACCAATGGTGCGCGTATTGAGTTCAATGTATTACGAAATATCCATAATCCTAATGGACAGGAAGCCTTGGGCAATCAAGGCCGAGCCATGTTCATTTACGGCGCCTTAGATAATGAGATCCGTGGGAATGAGTTTGCGATGAGTGATATAGGTATTGCGATGGCAATGGGTGGGGAGAAGAACCGTATTTATGAGAACAACTTTATTAATAACCTTATTCAAGTGAAATATGTGGGCGATGAGTTACTGCAGTGGAGCTTAGCGGGTCGCGGTAACTATTGGAGTGGCTACATGGGCTGGGATCATACTCAAGATGGCATTGGCGCGCAGAGTTATCAACCTAATGATTCAATGGACAAACTTTTTTGGCGTTATCCTGAAGCCAAATTCTTAATGAATAGCCCAGTTGTTTCCCTTCTGCGTTGGGTTGAGTCGCAACTGACCGTATTCACGGTCACTGGCATTAAAGATGATTACCCGCTAATGCAGCCGTTTCCGATCAATCATCCTGTTGAGTCAGATATGTTCGAAAGTGAGTTTGTCTATGAACAGTAATACGAGTCCAACTTATAATATCCCAGTGGTCAACGTTAAACATGTGGGGCTACGCTTTGGTGATGTTGAGGTATTACATGACATTAATTTGGATGTGTATCAAGGGCAAACGTTAGCGTTGCTCGGCCATAATGGCGCCGGTAAATCTAGCCTAATAAAGTTGATTTTAGGCTTAATTCCGCCCACTACAGGTCAGTTAACAGTACAGAGAGGACAAGCGTCACAGCAGCGAGTCAATCTGGGTTATCTGCCAGAAGATGTCAGCTTCTATGACAAGTTAACGGGCTGGGAGGTGCTTAGCTATTTTGCCGCGCTAAAAGGGGTAAAAGCCCCACGGGTTAAGCAACTTATAGCTGAGTTTGAATTAGAATACGCACAGCATCGCCCCTTAAAGACCTACTCAAAAGGAATGAAGCAACGACTTGGCGTGGCTCAGGCTATTTTGTCGCACCCTGATATCTTATTACTGGATGAACCGACCGTTGGCCTTGACCCACAAGCCTCACAGTTTTTGTATCAAAAAATAGCGTCGCTCAAGCAACAGGGCTGCGCAGTGATTGTATGTACTCATGAACTGTCAATTGTTGAGAAGCATCTCGATAGTGCTCTCTTGCTGGCAGGGGGACGTCGAGTCGGCTCTGGAACACTCGATGATCTGCGCCACGCAAGTGGCCTAAAGACCCAGATTAGGCTGCCAAATTTCACTGATAAAGTGCAGGGCGATGGTTTTTTACAGTCTTTTAGTCATGGACAAGCATTATTAGTGGCTAGCAGCGAGCGTAAGACTGTCATTGAATATTTAGTTCGACAGAAGTTTTGTACTGATTTCAGCGTCATCGAGCCAAGTTTAGAGGCTATTTACCATCACTTTATGCAACAACCCCTGAGTCCGTTGCCATCGGATATTGCCGTGGCGGCTACGTCGAAAAAAGGTTGGTTGCAGTCACTACAGTCTTTATTTAGTCCTATCTCAGGTCAGAGTTTATTATGAATAGCATATCGTTAACTTCTCCTATTCTGGTCATTGCTTACAAAGAGCTACGTGATAGTTTACGTAATCGTTGGATCTTATTTATGGGCAGTATATTTATGTTGCTGTCTTTATCCGTCACGTTTGCGGGGAGCGCGGTAACAGGGGAGTTGGCTTTACCTCCACTAGCCAATTTAATGTCGAGTCTATCCACCACTTCGGTGTTTATTATCCCCTTAGCGGCGATTTTGCTCAGTTACGACAGCTTTGTCGGTGAGCAAGAGGCTGGTACATTATTGTTGTTATTGTCATATCCTATAAGTCGTAGCCAAATTCTCATTGGTAAACTGCTGGGCCATAGCGTGGTTATGCTCATTACCACCAGTTGTGCTTTTGGTTCGACGGCAGTGCTATTGCTTGTTTTTGGTAGCCAATACTCAGTGGTCGAAGTGGTGAGTGTTTTTGGGCAATTCATCATTAGCAGTAATTTATTAGCGCTGATTTTTATCTTGTTGGGTTATATCGTTAGTTTGCGTGCTACAGAGAAGGCTAAGGCAGTCGCTGGGCTATTGTTTGTGTGGTTCATTTTGGTGTTAATTTACGATCTGCTGCTACTCACGGTATTGGTATCTGATGTGGTGTTTATGGATAAGCAGGTGCTGAATATCCTGATTGCATTGAACCCAACCGATCTCTATCGAGCGATTAATTTGGTGTCTGTTGATGCGGATAGCACGGGTACTGCGTTTGCAATGATCGGCGAGATCGATTGGGGTATGTCGGTGATGTATTCGTTAATGTTGGCCTGGATCTGTGCTTTGGTTGTTATTTCTCAAAGGATCTTTAGTCGTAAACCGTTATAAAGGGTTTCCTTTATCTAGTCTAAATGTGGCATGATGACGCAAAATTAGAGAGTGCTAAATCTGATTGTTCATAAATACTTTTCATTTTGTGAACAATGACATACCTCAATTAACTATGAACACTTAATTGAGGTTTTTGTCACAATAGCAATTTATTTCTATCACTATAATTTGTGACAATGTGCAGGTTTAATTAGCTCACTCAAATGACTAAATTTTAAGAGGTTAATCTTGCTAAGAGTTACTCCATATCTGGAGCTAGATCAGCAGGCAAAGCAACTGGTCGATCGTGCTAATAATACGACGATCAGCCTGACGTTTTCAGAATCTGCAGTTTTATATCAATTGTTGATTGCCGATAGCGTATGTGGAAAAGAGGCATTACTCGATGCCGGTTGGCCTGATCGTGTTGTTGCCGCTACCTCTTTAACACAATGCATTAGCACGCTGCGGAAAAAACTAGAAGCCTATCCAGAAGTACAACTTAAAACCGTGGCTCGCCGTGGCTATGAGTTATATGTATCGAAGCGATCGCATATTAAAATGCTGGCGGTGAATGATGCTGAATCGATAAAAACAGCGCTTATAGATGTTCCTATGTTGGTCAAAATCGGCGGGATTTTAGTTGTTTTAATACTCATTTTGTGGTGTTGGTATAACAGTGACTATCACAGCACGGTTAAGAACAGCAGTTTGTGGAATGCGGATAAAAAAATAGCATTAAACATCGGCGGCACTAAAGAGATCGTACCGATGTTTTATCAAAGTAATGTTGAGCATCTACATCAGTCAATGTGGCAAAAGCATCTAGCCCCCGAAAGTAACCATTTAACCCATATTGACGACTTCGAAGGCTATGTCGCCACAGATGGGCGTAACTACTCAATGGCGGTCTGTCCCAACGTTATTGATGGTGAATGTACTGGCCATAACTTGATGAACATCACCGCAATTGATCCTAATCCAGCAGGGCTTAATATCAGTCAATTTGCTGAGCTTACTGAGCGGCTTGAGAAAAGGATCCGTTACAACAAGATTATAATTCCTCGCAATGAAAATGAAAATGAACTCGGAGACATTACCGAGCACCACTATCATGCCGATGTCTATTTTCCTGTGGCGGGAGAGCTATTGGTACGTTCTGATCTCAGTCTGTCATTGATCTATGAGGGGGATAATAGCGGGCAATTTTATTCGGCGGCTTGTATTACTGATGAAGACTGCCTAACGACACCGATTAAGTACAAGCTGCGTGGTACGTTTAAGCAATATCAGCAACAGATTAATGGTTTAGATGTTGATGTGTTTCAAGTGAAAGTGAGTCAAAAAGAGTTTATTAAACCTGAAAGTGTTAGTCCGTCAGCAATGTATTTCTATCGAGCGATTAGGAAACACGATATTACCGATGAAGTGTTGTATTTTTATCGAGTGCATACTGATGAGAATAGTGCCGTGTGGATTTCACCGATATTGGGCAGCATTGTCGCTTGGTATAAGTATGATCAGGTAAGGATCTAAACACCAGATCTAAAGAAAAAATCTGCACAAAATAGGGCTCTCAATAATGAATATGAGTGCCCTATTAGTTTTTGATGTGATTTAAACTGGACTCAGATTAATGGGGACTGTTATTTAATAAATGCGAATGCATCACCGTATAAATGGTCTTCTTCAACCCCCATGCTACGGAACACTTCTCGCGCTGCACCGACCATATCAAACCGGCCTGCAATATAGATGTCGTAGCCATTCAAGCTCACAAAGTCAGTTTTTAGTTGCTCTAACAAGTTAGCTTGTTTGCCATTCCAGTCGCTAGGCGCCTCTTCTACCACGGGCACAAAGTGCAACCAAGGGTGTGCATCATGCCACTCACGAGCAATCGATTCATAGTACATCGCATCAATGGTGCGGCAACCCCAATATAGCGTGGTCTCAATCTCTTGTCCGAGTGCTATCTGGTGCTCAACAATACTCTTGATGTAAGAGAATCCAGTACCACCAGCAATCAGTAAACGTGGGCGCAGACTGTCATGGCGTAAATGAGCGTCGCCACCGGGTATTTCAATCTCAATTGTACTGTTATTCGCTAAGCAGTCTTTAAGGCGCTCAACCACTTGCATTGGATAGCTCTCGCTAACCGCAGCACCAATGTGAAGCTCTAAGTGTTGGCTATCAGGCGCTGAAGCGATAGAGAAAGGACGCTTGTCAGTCTCTCCCATCACGACGCAAAGGTATTGGCCAGCTTTAAAATCAAAGGCAACAGCAGACTTTAAAATAACCTGAAATACCGCATCATTAAACGGTGCGACTTTTTCAATTGTACAACTAATGGTGTTCATCTTTAATCCTTGATGAGCCTCTCTTTGGAAGCTTATTCAACATACATTTTGCGTATCGCCTAGGGGCTATACCGCGTTATAGGGTGGGGGCGTCATCTATTCCTAGATCGCTCCATATAGCATCTATTTTTTGTTTGACGGCTTCATCCATCACGATAGGTGTACCCCATTCACGATCGGTTTCACCTTGCCATTTATTGGTTGCATCCATGCCCATTTTGGAACCGAGTCCAGTCACGGGCGAAGCAAAATCGAGATAATCGATAGGCGTATTTTCTATCATTACTGTGTCACGCTTGGGATCCATTCGAGTCGTAATGGCCCAGATCACATCATTCCAATCTCGACAGTTGACGTCTTCGTCGACGACAACAATAAATTTGGTGTACATAAACTGACGTAAGAACGACCATGCACCCATCATCACACGCTTGGCATGACCCGGATATTCCTTACGGATAGAGATCACTGCCATACGGTATGAGCAACCTTCTGGTGGCAGATAGAAGTCGATGATCTCTGGGTATTGTTTGCGCAAAATAGGCACAAAAACTTCATTCAATGCTAGACCTAGCATAGCTGGCTCATCAGGTGGACGGCCGGTGTAGGTGCTGTGGTATATCGCATCTTTTCGATGGGTCATGTGGGTCACAGTAAAGACAGGGAAAGAGTCTGTCTCATTGTAGTAACCGGTATGGTCACCGTATGGACCCTCTTCAGCCATCTCATCAGGATCGATATAGCCTTCGAGAATGATTTCGCTGGTGGCGGGAACTTCTAAATCACAAGTGATAGCTTTACACACTTCAGTGCGCTCACCACGGAGCAATCCCGCAAAGGCATATTCACTCATAGTGTCTGGTACAGGGGTCACGGCTGCTAAAATGGTGACAGGGTCAGCGCCAATAGCCACGACGACGGGGTAGCGCTCACCGGGGTATTTCTCTTTGAAATCTTTAAAGTCCAATGCGCCGCCGCGATGATCAAGCCAGCGCATAATCAGTTTGTTTTTACCGAGTAATTGCTGACGATAGATCCCCAAATTTTGGCGCTTTTGGCGTGGACCTTTAGTAATTGTCAGCCCCCAACTCACCAAGGGAGCAACGTCTCCTGGCCAGCAGTGTTGGACTGGCAGTCGGGTTAGATCAACTTCATCGCCGCTTTTGACCACTTGTTGGCAAGGTGGATTACGCACTGTTTTAGGCGGCATGTTTAAGGCTTGCTTAAACATCGGGATTTTTGCGATCACATCTTTAAAGCCGCGCGGTGGCTCTGGTTCTTTTAGAAACGCGAGTAGTTCACCGACATCTCGAAGTGCGAGAGGATCTTCTTTACCTAAAGCCATAGCGACTCGTTTCGGCGTACCGAACAGATTCACTAGCACTGGCATGTCATTGCCGACAGGGTTTTCGAATAACAGAGCGGGGCCTTTTGAGCGTAGAACGCGATCGGCAATCTCTGTCATTTCCAAATGAGGGTCGACTGGATGACTAATACGCTTAAGCTCACCATTGCTCTCTAGGTGGTCTATAAAACTGCGTAAATCCTTAAAACTCATAGGGGAATTCTCATCGCTATAAAGTGTGATATGGCGCGCACTATAGCATTATTCACGTAGGCGTTAAACGCCTGTTCATCAAAGCCGAGTACGCTAAAGATCCAGTCGTTAGTTATAGGTTGGTTTTAACATTCGACACGACTTTAAATGGCATTGGTGTAAATCGTATTTGGGCGTAAAATAGGTCAATGCTTTATGTTTTGCTAATGTAATATTAGCGTAGGAGTATGGCGATGAAACAACTTTTAGTGAGGTTATTTACGGTAATACTGCTGGTGTCGAATTCTGCATGGGCTGGTAATGCGGTTTCACAGCAGCATTTACGCTTTGTCGCACCGCCACTATGGGCTGTGAGTAACGTTAGTGTGGGCGTAGGCTGGGGCAGTGGTTGGAATTCAAATTTTAATGACCCATGGCGTTGGAATGTTGGTGTATCAAATGGGTGGTATTCGTACCCATATCGTGGCCGCTATTACCGTCCCGGCTGGGGCCACTATGGTTCTCGTTGGGGTTATAATCGTAACCAATATACATCCCCTTATCGTTATCAGCAGCCTGTTTACCGTCAAGCAGAGGCTAAAGTTATATCGCCTCCAGAACGAGTGACAACCAGTGTTAGCTATGCAACGGGCTTAACGCATTTGCCGGAAAATGCCCGTGTGGTACAAAAAGATGGTCACACTGTTTATGAGTGGCAAGGGGTCGAGTACGTGTTTGACTGGAATAGTAAAACCTACAACAAGGTTGATTAACTTAGTTTGGTGTCAAACATGTATTAACAAGGTCGCACATATAAGCGCGACCTCACGCTAATGCAAATCACCAAACCACTTCAGTTATTACATTCTCAGTTTCACCAATAAGGGTCTTGACCACATTATTGTCAGCATCGAGTAATATCAATCTGGGTATACCTGTGTTGGCAAATTGGTTATAGATACTTCTATCGGTATCAGCAACGAGGGCAAAGTTGAGTTCATACTCTTGGGCAAACTTATCGAGCGCCGCGTTATTTTCCTCTCGACCAATACCAATAATATCGACATTAGGGCTCAAATAAATATCTGACGCGGTGAGGTGTTTGATGGTGCGTTGTGAATCATGGCACCAAGTGGCGAATAAAATGAGTAACTTATTATTACGCGACTCGCTCAGGTCAATGCTGTTTCCTTGAGTATCAACAAAATGGGTTACAGGCACTTTGTCACCGGCTTCCACATAGGTTAAGTATTCTGTTTTGTTTTGCTGAGCAGTGGCGTGTTCGATATTGTTTGCGCAGCCTGTTGTCGTCAATATAAACAAGCTGGTTAGGATCAGTGTTAGGGCTCTCATAGGGCATCCATTCATCTGTAAGTCGCCCTAAAGTAACAAAGCCTAACCCATTTGTATAAGGCTTCTTAAAGCTTGTTGTATGCAGCATTAGCAAAGTCGGCTGATAGTGCTTAGAGACCATAGGCAGCTAGCCTGTGAGAAAAGGACGGGGTCCCTTTACTCAATATTATAGCGAATGGAAGAAACGCTCTGGTCTTGGCAGGTAGTAATTATCGTAGTTAGCCGAAAATACCACGGTTTTTGAACGGCCAACGATTTCGGCTCTTGGCACAAAACCAATCATTCTTGAATCCGCACTATGTTCGCGATTATCTCCAAGCACCAAATAATGCCCTTCTGGTACTGTAATGGGGCCAAAACTAGATTGACGTGTAATAACACCTTGCCCCGACATCCCTGCAATTTTTACCTGATGGCTTAAGCCCAAAAGGTGCTCAACCCGAATGTCTGAATTATCCAATTTTGGCTCGGACGCGTCGCTATACTGCAGTACTTCACCATTAATCGATAACACATTGTCGCGCATTACTATTGTGTCAGTGGGAAGGCCTATTACTCGCTTGAGCAATTTCTTGTTACTGGCCTTTGAGTCAAAGATAACGATGTCGCCACGTTGCGGATCAGCAAGCTTGGCAATGGATATATGGGTAAACGGAATACGCAGATCGTAAGCCATTTTATTCACCAGTAGACGATCACCTTCGACGATGGTGGGTTTCATTGAACCTGTGGGGACACTGTTCCAGTCGGCAACTGCGCTTCTGAACACCAGCATTAGTGAAATAAACAAAATAAGTGAGCGGTTCTGTTTTAGTAGCGTTAGAAATCTTCTCATACAATAGTTCCTTTATTGATTTTGGTGCTTATTCTCCTATTTGAGACTATGTCACTCTGCAAAAATTCATATTTCAGCTAGATATAAAGGTAACCAAATATGAATTGCGAGTCTGTAGAGGGTTGTATCGATGATTTTTACGTGCCAATTTGCTGGATAATACAGCAAGAAAACCGCTATATTGCAGAAAATGCATTAAATGGTCTATTTGTTGCCCAGTTGAACAAATAGAGGCTTTACATTCTAACTCGATATCCCTATTATTCACGGCGTTCGGAGAGATGGCAGAGTGGTCGAATGCACCGGTCTTGAAAACCGGCATAGGTTTGTAGCCTATCTAGGGTTCAAATCCCTATCTCTCCGCCACATTAAGATGAAGGGCTACCAGAAATGGTAGCCCTTTTTCGTATGGGAAAAGAAAGATAATGATAGTTAGAGTCAGCTTAGGGTTTGTAGCGCAGTCACGTAGGGTTCAAATCCTTATCTCTCCGCCACATTAAGATGAAGGGCTACCAGAAATGGTAGCCCTTTTTCGTATGCGAAAAGAAAGATAATGATAGTTAGAGCCAGCTTAGGGTTTGTAGCGCAGTCACGTAGGGTTCAAATCCTTATCTCTCCGCCACATTAAGATGAAGGGCTACCAGAAATGGTAGCCCTTTTTCGTATGGGAAAATAAGAATCCTAAGGTTCCTCTTGATTAGAACCAGCTATCTCTCTACCATATTAAGACGAAGCCCTTAGCTGAAATGCTAAGGGCTTTTTGCTTTTCTGCTATTTGTGTTTAAACATGGCCGAATTGAACCCTAAGGGTTCCTATTGTTTAAAGCCAGCTATCTCTGCGCCACATTAAGATAACGCTATTTAATCGCTCTGGTGTAAGGCGATAGCCACTACTTCAATGCAAAATAGATATCGGTAATCAGCTCGTTTTCAGGGACTGCTGGAAACAAGTTCATATATTGGAAGAACAGCGGAAAATCTCTTAATTGCTCTCCACTTGTAGGTAACCAATCGCGGTAGAATTGATAGATTTTTTCATCCATCTGCTGATGCGATCCTAAATGTCTTATTTTGGCAAAGCGGCCGCCGGGAATCATTTTGGCGATCACGCCGTAATCATTGGCCTGTAACTCTTGGGTGAGGGAGCCACAAATGTCAAAGTGAAACTGCTCGGCAGGTACAGTGTTGGGGTCGTTATACGGCACGCCTATCGATTGGCTGCTGGCCACTGGAGAGTCGGTTGTGGCTTTGCGCCACTCAATAAACTTTTGGAGTGAGTCGTTGAGTGTTTGCGGCGCGCCGTGGTGTTCCAATACAGCAACTTGTGTCTCTTCTCTATGGGTTAATTCTATATTCACAGTATCATTCCTCGTTAGGTTCATTTTCTCATATTCGTCACTCCACAGCTGCCAATTCGGTGTGAGTCGAAACTGAGATGGAGTTTGTATAAATGCCTTTTTAAACGCACGAGAGAAGGATTCTGAGTTTTCAAAGCCAGCATCAAGCGCGATATCCGTTATCCGCTCATTAGCATGAAATACTAATCGATATGAGGCTCTTTTAAGACGCATCATCAAGATGTATCTCCCAACGTTGATCCCGGTAAAAACCTGAAACTGTCGATGAAAATGATATTTCGAAAAATGAACCACCTGACTCAACTGTTGCACATTTAGGTCGTCGTCTAAATGCAGGGCAATATAATCGCAAATCGCGACAATTTTGGCTGAATAGTGTTGGCTTGTCTGCTGGCTCATTTCAATCTCTCCTCAAGTGCGAAGCTATTATTACAGTGAACCACAGACGTTACCTGACCGAAATTGCTGACTAGTTTATTAATCGTTAAAATCCGCGTCGCTTCCAGAATGCACCTATTTTGTCACCCTCTTCATTGAGGTGTACTTTAAAGGTTTTCTCGGCAATGACTTTGCCTTTGAGCTCAAGTGTCATGCGCCATTTGCCGACTTTATTGTGTTCTGGTGCCCAGATGGTGTCGCCAATGTAGAACTTCCAGTCATTAGACTTTATGTAAACTTCACCGTCAAAGGGGGGCCGAATATCGCCGTTGGCATCGGGAATGTCGGGATGGTATATGCAGTAGCGTAATACTTGGTTCTTGGCTTTTTTTATCTGCGCGACAAAACCAAACTCAATGTCGACTTCAGCGGGCACGTGTATCGTTGCTTTCGTCAATTTAGGCAAGTCATCACTGTCTTCGTCCCATTGGGTGAAAATACCGCTACGAATGATATTGACATCAGGTTTGAGTTTAGACATGAGTGGCAAGTCTTCATGTAAGAGTTTAAGAGGTAATAAGGATACCCAAAATAGCGCCAACTTTCATGTTACGCAGCTAATAGGATTAAACGTGAATATTTCTGTACAGCATAAAATGCTGTTCGAGTGGACATTTTTAGCAGGCAAGGTAATCTGATGTGGACTTATGTATCGAACATTAGCATTTTTATAATCATCAATTTGATAGCTAGGTAGTGTTGATGCTATGGATTGAAACTGCATAAGCCGCTTACTTACTTCTCAATTCAATTAGGATGAAGTCAACTTTATGAATCTTGCTACTCTATTTTACGTCTACGACCCTATGTGCAGCTGGTGTTGGGGTTATAAACCAACATGGTCACTGTTAGAAAACCAACTAAAACAACAATTCCCAGACCTCGCTATTGAGTATCGTTTAGGCGGGCTAGCAGCCGATACCGACGAGCCGATGCCGCAAGATATGCAGGTCTTTTTACAGCAGACATGGCAGCGTATTTCAGTGCAGTTAGGCACTCAATTTAACTTTGATTTTTGGACTGAGTGTCAGCCAAAAAGAGCCACCTATCCAGCGTGTCGTGCAATATTGTTGGCGCGGGATGCAGGGCTAGAAGCCGAGTTTTATCTTGCGGTGCAGCAGGCGTATTATCTTGAAGCGAAGAACCCTTCAGATGATACAACATTGGTTGATATCGCCAGCAAGTTAGCAATGGATCGTGAGGCTTTTGCTAAAGCGCTCAATAGTGATTTAACCAAAAGTCGATTGCAGCAAGAGATAAGTCAAACAAGACGGTTACCCATTCAGGGCTTTCCCTCTTTGGTGCTGGCGCTAAATGGCGACTTAATATTAATTGAGTTGGATTATAAAAATGCACCAACCAGCTTTAACCAAATTGCACTGCTGATGAAAGAGGCCAAACTCGAAGTCTAGTGGCTAGGGCTACTCTACACAGTTAACGTGGTGCTCATTGTTGACGGTTAAGGCGAGTACTTTCATATATTGGTTGTGGGTAACATAACCGCAGCGGCCGTTAATTTGTTCACCAGAAGACAGCCGGATGCGATAGATATATTCACCATCCACTTGTTCGGTGCTGTGGTGAATACGCATGCTTTTAGACGGATCGATATTATCGAATACCAGATTATTGTTGGGGAGACTGACTTCAACGCGGGTCAGTAGTTGCCCGGACTGGTTGTTGATCTCAACGCTAGGCATAATGAAAAAATAAGCGTGGTAGCCTATAAATAAACACAGTGCGGTAAATAGGGTGAATATAAGGCAACTTCGCATCAATACTCCTAAGTGGACGTTGAGTGATGTAAATCAATTTTTATAAGTATAGAAAACGATTCCATTATTTTTATTTCACGCTTTAATTCGTGTATCACTATTATCCGCGGTTAATGGTGATATCAGAGATATAGCCATGTTCTGTTGCCGTCAGGGCTTGCTTTAACATCAGAGCGGCTTCTTCTGCGCTCATAAAGTGACTGGTATTAAGGGATTTACCACTGGTATCCCAAAATGATGTTGCCATCCCCCCTGGATATACCGCAATCAGTTTCATCGGATGGCTCTTTAACTCTAGTCGAACCGACTCAACTAAACCTCGCACCGCCCATTTTACGGCGCAATAAGTGGACTCTTCAGCCTTAGCCATTTGTGCGGCCGTTGACATCACAATCACCACCGTGACAGGCTTATCTTTATAACGTTTTACGGCCTCGCGCAGGAGCATTATTGCCGAGGTGACATTGTTGCTGATCAAGGCATTTATCGCCGCTGCGGATTGCTCTTCTAAACGACCAAAATAGCCACTCCCCGCACTGTGAATGATGACAGAGGGCGTTTGTGGCAATGAATCAAATAAGCTGATGACAGAGTGCTCATTACTGAGATCGCAGCTGTGAGGGGTGACATTGGCACCCAAGTTTGCCGCGAGAGTGTTTAAACGTTCTGCATTACGACCGCTGATGCAAACTGCGGATTCTTGACTATATAGTGTCGCCAACGCTGCGCCTAAACCTGAGCTTGCACCTGTGATCAATACCATCGCGGTCTATTTCCTTTGATTCTGTCTATACACAACGACCTGAATATGCTCGTTGCAGAGGTGTTGCGCCAGCGTAATTGTAGGCGTATTTAGGTAGAATTACTCTATTACTAGCAGTGGTTGTTCAAAGTCTATTTGCTCACCATCTTCGATTAATATAGCGGTGATGGTGCCACTTTTATCCGCCGCAATACGATTCATCATCGTCATGGCTTCAATGATACAAACAATGTCGCCTTGCTTTACCTGTTGCCCTAGAAAGCATAATGGCTTGTCAGTATTTTTATCCGTCAGATAGAGGGTGCCAACCATGGGTGATAGCAGTTTATGGCTGTCTAAATCATCATAGTGTTTGCTCGCGCCAGTATTGGAACTTGGCTCTGCCGTCGGCGCGGCCACACTGCTTGCGGGGACTAGAAATGTTTGTACGCCAGCTTGAATAGGCAGCGGACTGTGACGGCAAATACGCACCGACTCTTCACCTTCTTTGATCTCTAGTTCGGCAATATCCGACTCTTGAACTAACTCAATCAGCTTTTTTATCTTACGAATATCCATATTGGGCCAGTGACCTTATTTTTGTTTTGATGTGTTCAGCTGAGCGATCGCCGATTGCAGTGCAAATTGATAACCCTGAGCGCCTAAACCGCAAATAACCCCCACGGCTTTATCGGAGAAATAGGAGTGGTGGCGGAAAGGTTCGCGACTATGGACGTTAGATAGATGCACTTCGATGAAGGGGATTGCGACGCCTAAAAGTGCATCGCGCAGCGCAACACTGGTATGGGTGAAAGCCGCGGGATTGATAATGACAAAATCGGCATCGGTATTATGTATCGCCTCAATTAATAGGTGCTCGGCGTTAGATTGAATATGATCTAACAGCACGTTGGCATCAGCAGCTTGCTGTTTTAGGCCATTAACAATGTGCTCAAGGGTATGATGTCCATAATGCCCGGGCTCTCTGCGTCCGAGTAAATTCAGATTAGGACCATTGACGAGTAATATTTTGGCTTGGCTGCTCATAAAAAATCCCCTTGGATAAACCGTATTAAAGTACGCTAGTGATTGATTTAAAATCAATCACTAGGTTGTTGAACTAAAATTAGTGTTCAATGTTCACTTTTATTTTGTCTTAGGGCTTTGGTTGCCCCTTTCTGCTTTTTACTATCAATGCGGCGACGTTGGCTGCCTTTAGTCGGTTTAGTGGCAATTCGCTTTTTTTGTACGACAGCGACACTCGCAACTAAAGCGACAAACTGCTCTAGCGCCGTTTGACGGTTAAAGTCCTGGCTACGACTCTGTTGGCATTTGATAATTATCTTGCCACTTTTTGTGATGCGATGATCGGCTTTAGAGAGCAAACGTGCTTGGTAGAACTCAGGTAAAGATGAGTTCTTAATATCGAAAATCAGCTGCGCTGCAGTAGATACTTTATTGAGGTGTTGACCACCAGCACCACTGGAGCGTATAAATTGCCATTCAATTTCGTTGTCTTGAATAGAAACCGCGTTGGATATTTTAATTAATGCCAAGGAATAATGCCTACTCTAAAAGGTTCATTTCAAGCCCAAGTTGACGATGCTAAGCTTGATGAAGGTCAATGTTAACAGACTTTAAGCTAAAATAAGGGCTTAAGCCGCTTTTCCTTCAATTTTGATTTGCTATCATCAAGCGATTATTGATACGACTTTTTAAACTAAAGTGTAGCGTTATGGAGCCTATATATGCTGTGTAAGATCCCAGATATCGCCAAAGGCGTCATTAGCTTATTTGCCAGTGGTCGATTATCCACTGAAGATTACGCTCAAATATTGCAGCCGATGATTGAAAAATACCGAGATAACAATGGCAAAGTGTGTTTATACGTTGAAGCAGATGTCTTGCTTGAAGGTTGGCAACATGAGTCGTTAGCGGGAAGTGGCAAGGTGCAATTACCCAATTTCGAGGCCTTGGTACTGGTCGGTGGCCCTGACTGGTTTGGTAATGCCGTTAGGTTGCTAGGGCCCTTTATGCAAGGTGAAGTAGCGTGGTACCCGTTAGAGCAAAAACAACAAGCGATCGATTGGATTGCTGCGCGTACCTAGAGTTTATATATGCATAGGTATTGGTATACTAGTCCAAGAATAAATACGGGTGAGTACTTGCTCTCAGTCTATAAAAAGGATTAAAGATGTCTCTGTCAAAATTATCAGCAACATGTTTGGCGTTAGTGTTGGCCATGGGTATGACCGCCTGTGCGCCTGAAGTGGGTAGTGAAGCCTGGTGCCAACAGATGAGTGAGAAACCGTCTGGGGACTGGAGCACTAATGAAGCTACTGATTATGCGAAACATTGTGTATTTAAGTAACGCTATCATCCCGCGGCACTAAATGCGATGAAGTTCACTAAGGGCAATATAAAAAGTTGTGCGAAGTGAACTTTAAGATACTATGTCGGTCATATCTGGCAGACCGCTATGTTTTTTAATTCAATTGATAGGTGAAGTTTGCGTTTATTTGCTCCTCAACATCTTCTAAAGCTAACAGCCGTGCTTATCGCGATTGTTCTCCTGCAATTTGTAGGCGGAAATCTTGGCGCGCACCAGTTACATTTAGGCGATCATGAGCAAGAGAGCGAATGTCACCCACACGTCAAATTTAATGCTGAAGTCAGCACATTAGTGCAATGTATTGATGACTGTACCTGTTCGCTAGAGCAACAAGCTAGCGAACAAGGCTCTGCATTGCATAAACATACTATTGTTAAGACAGAGTCGAAGAGTTTTGATTTGTGTCTTGATTGCCCTTGTCATGGTGGTCATGTCACCGCAATGTCAATTGCGTCGATAACACCTGCCATTCCAGTCGACGATATGTTGCATGCCAGTAATAAGCAATATCTACCACCTGTACCATTGCAAGATTACCGCCCTCCTATAGTTTGATCCCTATCAGCACCAAAATACAAAAATTCTGAGTCACGATGATAGCGCTTTGCTCTCGTCGCTAACCTGCAGTTGTATTTAATCTTTGCTGAATCTTTACCATTTATTTAGTGTGAAAAGTGCCTAGCAGACTACTTTTAGTGAGTCATATCACCACGGGTAATGCATCAAATGGCGCTTCCATACTACTCTTATAAAGATTGATACAGATCGACCAACAACGCTTTAGTTGTAGGTGATTTGTATGATATCTGACGTAATTGTTCTCCAATTAAAGGTGTCTTTGAGCATTCATTTTATGGATCTCTGAGGTAAACCTAAAATAGAGAATATCGTCGGATTGATAGGAATCGCGATGAAAAAAACCATAATCGCTACTCTGTTGCTCGGGTGTTGGGCAAGTGCCGTAACCTCACCAGTAATAGCAGCAGAAGCAGACTTAATGGCCGCAATGCCAGCCTCACAAATCAGCGCATCAAGTCACCAGGCTGGCCAGTTTAGCGACTGGCTGCCTAAAGTGATGCTGAGCTTTAACGCACTGCCAGAAATCCAAGCGCAAAGCGCACGACGTCAGCAGGCTCAATTGAGTGTTCAAGCCGCAGACAAAGCGGTTTATAACCCAGAATTGGGCATGAGCTATCAAAAAAATGACTCTGAAGCATCAGACGATACTTATACGCTCGACATCAGCCAAACCATCGATTGGGGAGACAAGCGTGGTGTTGCAATGCGGATGGCACAACTCGAAAACGAAATATTGCTGTCTGATATTACGCTCGAGCGCAGTCAAATGTTGGCTGAACGTCTGCAAGCGTTAGCGAATCAAGCCCAAGCTAAAAAAGCTCTTCAATTTCAAAAACAGCAGTTCAAACTCGCGAAAGCTCAACTGGATATTGCCCGCCAACGTACAGAAGTGGGCGATTTGTCTAATGTTGAGTTGCAGCTAATGCAACTTGAGGTCGCCAGTAATGCTGCTGTTTACGCCTTAGCTGAGCAAGCGTCAATTGCGGCAGATGGTGCTGTTTTAGGGTTATTTGGAGAGGTGAACTTACCGTTTGCTGACTTCTTAAATACCTTAACTATTCAAGCCAGCAAGGTCGATGTATCTCCTGAACTGCCGGCATTGAAAAGTGCGTATCAGCAAGTATTAGTCGCTAAAGTGGCAGCTAAACAGGCCCAATCCGATAACGCCGCAGACCCCACTATTAGCTTAAGTGCTGAGAGAGAAGGCGATGAAAATAAAGTCGGTGTTGGTGTGTCAATACCGCTGCAGTTTAGAAATAACTACAGCGAAGTGATTGCGGTGGCTAATGAAGGGATCACGATTGCAGAGCAAACTTACCTTGCACAAGAACGTGTATTACTGCAGCAGCAAAAGCAGTTTACTTTAAGCCTACCTAGACTCACTCAGCATTATCAAGATTGGCGTGAGTTGGTACTGACTTCAGGTTTGGCGGCGGCAAAGAGCTTAGCGCAGCAATGGAAAACCGGTGATATTAACACCAGTGATTACTTACAAAGCCAAAGACAGATGAGCAATAGCTATTTGGCTGGACTCGCTTTGGAATCAGCCCTGTATGAAAACTGGCTGACATGGATGGGAGCAAGTGGCCAACTTGAGTATTACCTCAATAGCCAGCTTCCACAAACAGCGCGTACCACGGTTAAGTAAGGGCCTGATTATGGAAAGCAATAGTATGAAAATCACTAATATTAAGACCAATAATATGATGACGGTAGAAAAAATGAATACTTCACTCAACATGTGCGCTAACAAGGGTGTTTTTGGATTAAATGCGATTACCCGCGCAATGAGCTTTGGTTTAATCATGGCGTTAAGCAGTGCGTTTATTATGCCGCTAGTGGCAACGGCAGGTGAAGGGCATGCCCATGAGCAAGAGAGTGTAGAAGAAACTTCAGCTAGCAAGGACGTAAGCACTGGCATTAAAGCAGACGATGGTCACGGCCATGATGCTGTCGGTGAAGCAGAAACAGAAGAAGAGCATGGGCTCGATGCGCTAAAACTTACCACTGAACAGCGTGAATTGGCTGGGATAGAGGTGGTGACGTTAACCGAGCAGAGTTTTAGTTTAGAAGCCGTTGCTACGGCAACATTAGTCGTTGATCGCGACCGCACCGTTACCATTGCACCACAAGTTGATGTGCGCGTCCAAAAGCGCAATGTGGTACCAGGTCAAGAAGTTAAGCAAGGTGATATTTTGCTGACTTTAGGGGGGGTCGCAGTGGCTCAAGCACAGGCTGATTACATTAATGCCGCAGCGGAGTGGAGTCGAGTTAAACGCATGAGTAAAAGTGCAGTAAGTGCCAGTCGTCGCTTACAAGCCCAAGTCGATGCTGAGCTTAAGCGCGCCACACTTGAAGCGATGAAGATGACATCTGAGCAGATAAAGGCATTGGCATCAAGCCCAGAAACCATCGGCAGCTATCAACTGTTAGCGCCGATCAATGGCCGAGTTCAACAGGACTTAGCCATGTTAGGCCAGATTATTCCAGCGGGTACTGCAATAATGCAGCTGACTGATGAGTCGCATTTATGGGTGCAAGCTGAGCTTACACCAGCGCAAGCTGAGAAAGTGAGCATAGGCACTAAAGCGATTGTGAAAGTGGGAGATAAAAGTCTAAACGCCAAGATCATTGGTCGCTCACATGAGCTCGATAGTGTGACGCGTACCGAGCAAATTTTAGTGAGCTTTGAAAATGCGGGCTATGTATTACACGCCGGACAGTTTGCTGAACTTTATTTACCCGATGCGCAACAAGGTGGGGTGATACTGCCTGATGCGGCGTTGACGCGTGGTGGCGATGGCGACTGGCAGGTGTTTATTGAAGATGAAGATGGTTTTGAAGCTCAGGAGGTTGAGGTTATTGAACGTCAACGTGGCATGAACCTAGTGCGTGGTTTAGCGTCAGGTTCTAAAGTCGTGGTTTCTGGAGCGTTCTTTTTAGCTTCTGAGCAAGCGAAGTCTGGCTTCGATATTCACAATCACTAAAGGCGGTCGCTATGTTACAGAAATTAATTGATGCGGCGATCCGCAACCGTTTGATGGTGGTGCTTGCACTCGTCGGCGCGGTAATCGCCAGTGTGGCTATGCTGCCAAATCTAAATTTAGATGCATTTCCTGATGTTACCAATGTACAGGTAACCATCAATACGGCGGCTGAAGGACTTGCTGCTGAAGAAGTTGAGAAGTTAATTAGTTATCCCGTTGAGTCGGCAATGTACGCGCTGCCATCGGTAACCGAAGTGCGTTCTCTATCTCGTACCGGTTTATCGATTGTGACCGTGGTATTTGAGGAAGGCACTGATATCTATTTTGCTCGTCAGCAAGTATTTGAACAGTTGCAAGCCGCCAGAGAGATGATCCCTGATGGGGTTGGGGTACCGGAAATTGGTCCCAACACCTCTGGTTTAGGGCAAATTTACCAATACATTTTGCGTGCAGACCCAGGTTCTGGTATTGACGCGTCGGAACTTAGAAGCTTAAACGATTACCTGGTAAAGCTGATTTTGATGCCCGTTGGCGGCGTCACTGAAGTCTTATCGTTTGGTGGTGAAGTTCGTCAATATCAAGTTCAGATCGATCCCAACAAGATGCGCAGCTACGGCTTATCGATGGCAGAGGTGACGAGCGCATTAGAGAGTAATAACCGTAACGCGGGCGGTTGGTTTATGGACCAAGGCCAAGAACAGCTAGTGGTGCGCGGTTATGGTTTACTTCCAGCGGGCGACGCGGGTTTAAAAGCGATTAAGCAAATCCCACTCACTGAAGTTGGTGGCACACCGGTACGAGTGAGTGATATTGCTAATGTTGGGTACGGCAGCGAAATTCGTGTTGGCGCAGTAACCATGACTCGCCGTGATGAGGCGGGTAATAAACAAGTCTTGGGTGAAGTTGTTGCGGGTGTGGTGCTTAAGCGAATGGGTGCGAACACCAAAGCAACCATTGATGATATTAGTGCGCGTACCGCATTGATAGAGCAGGCACTACCTGATGGCGTATCATTTGAGGTGTTTTACGATCAAGCGGATCTCGTCAACAGAGCAGTAGAGACAGTGCGTGATGCATTGTTAATGGCCTTTGTGTTTATCGTGGTGATCTTAGCGTTATTTTTAGTCAACATTCGCGCCACCATGTTAGTACTGCTCTCTATTCCAGTCTCTATTGGTTTGGCATTACTGGTGATGTCTTACTTTGGTATGTCGGCAAACTTAATGTCACTCGGTGGCTTAGCGGTTGCGATTGGTATGTTGGTCGATGGCTCAGTGGTGATGGTTGAGAATATTTTCAAACACCTTACCCAACCAGACCGACGTCACTTAGCTGATGCGCAAGCACGTGCATCGGGTGAGGATGATCCGCACCATGCCGGTGAAGATGGTCTTGAGCTGGATGAGCGTAGCGGTATCGCGATGCGGATCACGCTGGCAGCTAAAGAAGTGTGCAGTCCAATCTTCTTTGCGACCGCGATTATTATCGTGGTGTTTGCCCCTTTATTCGCCTTAGAAGGTGTCGAAGGTAAGCTATTCCAACCGATGGCGATAAGTATCATTCTCGCCATGATCTCGGCACTCCTTGTCGCGCTCATCGCGGTACCGGCACTAGCGGTGTATCTCTTCAAGCATGGTGTGACACTCAAAGAAAGTGTGGTACTCAAACCTATTGATGCGGTATATCGCAAGTTGTTGACCGCCACAATGGGCAGTCCTAAAGTGGTCGTTATAACTGCTGTGGTGATGTTTGCCATGAGCATGATGCTACTACCAAGATTGGGAACTGAATTTGTACCTGAACTTGAAGAGGGCACGATTAACTTACGTGTGACGCTAGCACCCACTGCCAGTTTAGGGACTTCTCTGGAAGTTGCACCAAAACTGGAAGCTATGTTGCTTGAGTTCCCTGAAGTCGACTATGCCCTAAGCCGTATTGGTGCCCCTGAACTCGGTGGCGATCCGGAGCCGGTGAGCAATATCGAGATCTATATTGGCCTTAAGCCGATAGATCAGTGGGAGCATGCAGAAACACGCTTAGAGCTACAACGTAAAATGGAAGATAAACTCAGTATCTATCCTGGTCTGTTGTTTACTTTTTCCCAACCGATTGCAACCCGTGTAGATGAACTGCTGTCAGGTGTCAAAGCTCAGCTAGCGATTAAGATTTTTGGACCAGACTTGGACGTACTGTCTGAGCGTGGCCAAGCGTTAACCGACCTAGTGGCTAAAATCCCTGGCGCTGTTGATGTTTCTTTGGAGCAAGTAAGCGGTGAAGCACAGCTCGTCGTTCGTCCGAAGCGTGATCTATTAGCGCGTTACGGTATCAGCGTCGATGAAGTCATGAGTCTGGTTAGCCAAGGTATTGGTGGCGTGAGTGCCGGCCAAGTGATTGATGGTAATGCACGTTATGATATTAATGTGCGTTTAGCGAAAGAGTATCGTAGCTCTCCTGATGCCTTGCGTGACTTGCTGTTAACCGGAGTGAGTGGCGCAACGGTTCGTCTAGGAGAGGTTGCTGACGTTGTCATTGAAATGGCACCACCAAACATTCGTCGTGATGACGTGCAGCGCCGCGTAGTGGTGCAAGCTAACGTTGCTGGCCGCGATATGGGCTCAGTGGTTGATGATATCTATGCTGTGGTTCCACAAGCGGAACTTCCACCGGGTTATACCGTTGTGGTGGGTGGGCAATATGAAAACCAACAGCGTGCTCAACAGAAGCTCATGCTGGTAGTGCCTATCTCAATAGCGTTGATAGCACTGTTGCTGTACTTCTCTTTTGGTTCGATTAAGCAAGTGGCGCTCATTATGGCCAACGTACCTTTAGCATTGATTGGTGGTGTTGTTGCGCTTTATGCCAGCGGTACTTACCTTTCCGTACCGAGCTCGATTGGTTTTATTACCTTGTTTGGTGTGGCAGTACTGAATGGTGTCGTGCTGGTGGATTCGATAAATCAGCGTCGAGCTAGTGTTAAATTTGAAACCAATGCGTCACTTTATGACGCGGTATATGAGGGGACAGTGGGTCGTCTACGTCCGGTATTAATGACGGCATTGACCTCGGCGCTAGGATTGATCCCAATCTTAATCTCATCGGGTGTTGGCAGCGAAATTCAGCAACCTTTAGCCATAGTTATTATTGGTGGCTTATTCAGTTCAACTGCACTGACGTTGCTAGTATTACCCACACTTTACCGCTGGTTGTATCAAAACCGTAGCAAGACTAACGATTCAGGTCTAAGTAAGGATTTTGAAACGCTCGACTAGTCATACTTCAAACGCCCTAAGCGGATTTTAGCTGGGGCAAATCTACTTTAAACAAAGATTTTTCTTTGGCAAGGCTGCTGCAGGAGGTTGAAAGTGAGATACACAGCATTAGTCTGCCTGAGTATCTTATTCAGCCTTTATCGTTACGGCTTGCTGGTCGTTACGGCATTGGGCTTATGATTAAGGCGTTGCGGTGTGAAAGAGTCAAAAGCGTTGGCTGTTTACTAGCATTACGGCGAGGTTGCCTAACCTGCTTCATCATTGGCTAATGTGCGACTGGTAAATTTAGTACGCGGAGCAGGATTGCTCCGCTTTTTTTGGCGGTTTAAAGATGGACGCTAAGGTATTTTCTCATTTCAGTTCCCGCACTTCTCCACTTTCCAGTTGTTATTTATCAGCTAATCCTAACGTTTGTTAAGTGTCTTTTTGGCAAGGCAGTAGCACAATAAAAAACCCATCAAGTGATCTAGCGAATAGAGCGTTATGAGTTAAGCTTAGAGCGGTATTCTGCAGTATAAAGGTTTGTTGTACATGGAGGGAAAGGTGCGTAAGTGTTTATATATAGGCCAAGCTAGGCGAATATTACCTTTGCTTAGTATGATGCTGGTTGTGGTTTGTTTTTCCTCGTCAGCTAATCAATGGGAGCAAGCAGATTCTCCTTATGGAGGAAGTGTTGCCGCGATGGGCAGTTATGCTAATGGTTGCTTGGCTGGAGCGGAGGCACTGCCTTTGTCTGGAGAGGGATTCCAAGTTATTCGCACCCAGCGACAGCGCTATTATGGTCATCCGTTACTTATCTCATTTATCACTGACTTTGCCAGTGACTTTCAACAAAATGACCATAGCGATCTATTAATTGCGGATATGTCTATGCCACGCGGAGGTAACTTCAGCCATGGTCATTCAAGCCATCAAATAGGGCTAGATGTGGATATTTGGCTTAAGCTGACTGAGCAACCGTTAACGGTAGCAGAGCGAGAGCAACCACAGCCTTTTGATATCGTTAATACTAAGCAATTCACGCTTGATAATCAGCAATGGCTGCCCGAGCATACTCGCATGCTGAAATTGGCAGCTGAAGACAGCCGCGTAGCGCGTATTTTTGTTAGTCCGGTGATTAAACAACACTTATGCAATATGGAGTTGGCCAATGATAGCTGGCTTAGTAAAGTCCGCCCGTGGTGGGGGCATACTTATCATATGCATGTAAGGCTGCATTGTCCTGAAGGTGATGCTCGCTGCATTAATCAGGCCCCGATACCTAAGGGTAATGGCTGTAATGAACTGAGCTGGTGGAAGCAACAGATGACTCAAACCAAGCCTAAATCCACCTCTAAAAAGTCCGTAAAAACGGCTAAAAAGAAAAAAGAAAAGGTTAAGCCAAAGCAGTGTGCACAGCTACTCGACTATAGTGCAGCTAAATAACCCTTACCTTCAGTATCAATAAAAAAAGCCCTGCATCGACCGATGCAGGGCTTTCGTTTTCAGTACTAATTTTTGAGTACTAGTTTACGAGCTTAGCGCGTAGCCGCCCTTTAGGTGAGACACTTGCTCAAATCCTAGTCGGTGCATCGCTTGCGCTGCAATCATTGAGCGACTGCCGCTGCGACAAACCAATACCCATTGTTCATTTTTATCATCTTGGTGCTCTTGAATAAACTGCACTAAACGCGTTAATGGCACGTTCTGACTCGATTGCTGTGAGTGGTTTAGCGCATATTCATGCGGCTCTCGAATATCAATAATCTTCACGTTATTGTCTTGCCTCATTGCCGCTTTGAGACTCGTCGCGTCATACTCTTTTATCTTCGATTTATGACAGTTGCCAATGATTGCACCACACATGATTTCGGTGCCAACTTCGTCATTTAGGTGCGTATCTAACAAGGCTTTTTGTTGCTGGAAATTAAGTTCAGGAAGTGCTTCGTTTAGTACCGCATTGAGTAAGTTATTGCGACTAACCTCAGCCTTTAGGCTAGTGGTAAATTCATTATTGTAATCATGGCTGGCACAAATCAATGTATTGCAGCTAATGCTATCTCTGATCAACTTCAAGCTATGAAACAGGGCTCGGCTACAGCTGGAGTCAAAATTAGTTCTGCCTAGACTACCCATCAATATGGTATCACCGCAAAAAGCGTATTGTGTTTGCTGAGGCATATTATCCAATGCTAAGGGCGTTGCGCATAACAGTAAACTAATGCTATCGCGAGTGTGGCCGGGAGTCGGTAGCCTGACCAACTGTTTTGAACCAATGCTAATCGTTTGGTATTGCTGACCTAAGTGTTCCGTGGTTTCTTGAGTTTCTGGCCAACCTAATACATCAGATTGTTGCTTTGCTAAATAACGTTCAACCAGAAGCTCACGACCAGATTGGTGATCGGCATGGCCATGAGTATCGATGGCGGCGACTAGAGTCAGCTGCTGACATTGCAGCAAGGTGTCGAGTCTCTGAATCAGCTCTGGCAATGGGTCGATAATTAACGCTTGTTTACTTGATGAGTCGACATAGACCCAAGTGCAACTCGCGCCAGAGCGTAACTGCAATAAGCCATCTAATGGTGTTTTGTCGGAGATATTACTGCTGTCGTCTAATATCATGCAGCTTTGAGTGAGGGCTTTTGAAGCGGTTTTAATGCGCAAGCAAGCAGTGTCGACTTCTGTTTGAGTCATAGCGGGTCCAAAGGACATGCGAATAGCGGCTTCACTTTGCCAAGCAGGTAGCCCCATTGCGTCTAGTACGAAACTTCTGCTGACTTTAGAGCTGCAGGCGGACCCTGAGCTGACGCGAATGTTGGCAGCATCAAAAAGGTCCATGATCTCTTTGCTGCTAAAACCGGGCACGGCAAAGTTAATGGTAGTCGCAACGCTATGGCTAAAGCTGTTGTTAAACACAATCTCAGGAAAGCACTCAACTAAGGTATTAGCCATTTGCTGTCGATAGTGTGTCAGTTGTTCACTTGTTGAAAATGTTGAGTTCTCAGGGCACAGCAACATCTCAAATATAACGTTAAGCGCAGCCATACCTGGCAGGTTTTCAGTGCCTGAACGTAGACCGCCTTCTTGACCTCCGCCGGCAATAAAAGGCGTGAACGGCGCAGTATCTCGAATATAGACGAAACCAATGCCTTTCGGGGCATACAGCTTATGACCACTGAAAGGAGCGTAATCGATGCTGGTGTTCTTGAGATCTAGCTCGGTTTTACCTAATGCCTGAACGCAATCAACCATCCAAAAAATACCCGGGTTGGCGCTGCGAATTGTGTTTTCCAAAGCTGATAGATCTTGAAATACGCCAGTTTCATTATTAACTGCCATAGTGCAAATCATCAGTGCATTGGGTGCCTCGAGTCTAATAAAGTCATGATCAAGTAAGCCAAACTCATCAACTGGAATCGCTTTTACTGCAGCCGCAATCCCCAACACGTCAAGCCAGTGCTTCAATGATTCAGGTACAGCTTTATGCTCAGTGGCACCATAAAGTACCGAGTAGCTTTGATTTGCTGACATATTACTCTTTGCTGCAATCAGCGCCGATAAGATTGATGTTTGGATCCCTTCCGTCGCACCACTGGTAAATATTAGTTTTCCCTCTCCCGTTCCAAGCAGCGTTTTTGCTCTTAGGCGAGTTTGTTCCATTAAGTTTTTCGCTTTTAACCCAGTGATGTGGCTACTACTTGGGTTGCCAAAAAGAGTTTCCATGGCCGATAACGCGGCGGCGGCAGCTTGAGGCAGTACTGGAGTGGTAGCATTTGCATCAAGGTAAATTTGGGTCAGTTCAGGGGTGTTATTCATTGTTTTTAGCTCTTTATTGTTATTGTTTTATCGCCAAATGCTGCTTATAACTTTTGGGAATAACTAATATCTTGACGCTATATTAGCAGGTTGGGAATAATGATCAAGATCACATTCTCTCAGTTGTGGTTGCAATAAAGGTGAGGGCGGAGCGGTGATATAATTAATATTAACAAGGACGGTGTGAATCGCTTTAAGCTCAAGCGATGAATTGAATGCAATTGGTATAAAGAGAAGCATCGTGTGCTAGAAAATATAAAAAAGCGCCGATAAATCAGCGCTTAAATTGAGTTTGTCCCGTGTCTTATTGGGTCTTGGCTTTAACTGTCTCAATAAGCGCATCCCATTGCGGGTATTGAACTAAGCTTTTCGATAAGTCCCCCCAAGGTTGCATTGTTTGTTGTTTAAAATCGATGGAGTCGGCTTTTCCAAGCTTGAGCTCATACAGATAATAAAAGGCCGAGGCGCGGTAATTTGCGGCACAATGGATCAGAATGTTTTTGCCTTTATTGGCGTCCATGATGGCAAAAAACTGCTCCACATTGGCGACAGTAGGCTGCTTCCAGTCTACGTCTATCTGTTGATATTGCATGCCAGCGCTGGTGACTAAACTCGCTTCGTCGTCATGGCCACTAGCATTGCCTTTGGGAATGAGGTTGATCACTAACTCAACACCCGATTGCTGCAATATAGGAAACTCCGCTTTAGTCGGTAGCCCAGATGTGATGATGCTGCCCTGATTAAACTGCACTGCTTTTAAGTCTTGTAACTGCCGTGGTGCAATTTCTGCAACAGCTATTGAGCTAAGCAAACTGGCGAGTAGAAAAATAAATCTCATTATATTGTCCCTTTTTATGTTGCGCTAGATTTTAACTTTGATGACGACCTTTCGAACCTGTTTTGGCGTAGCACTGGTTCCAGGCATATGCATATCTTCTGGAAAAAACAATGCAAACATCCCAGCTTTGAAGGGAATAAAGGCTGCAGCCTCTTTATTGGATAGGTAGTCAAACTCGGCGTAATCGTGCTTAGCAAAATAGGGCTTTGAAGGTGTTTGGTCTGCCAAAGGCAAATAGCCAAACTCCTCTTCACCACTGACAACATATTGCACGTCAATATACTGCTGGTGGACTTCAAAAGGCTCAACTTCTCGAGACTTAGTCTGATAATCATTGACGATAACAAACAGATCTTTGCCTTCAAGCTCGTATGTTCCGACTTCAAGCAGGCTAAAATTGGTTTCACTCAGGTGGGCAAGCGCTTTAGCGATGCGGGGGCTGATGTGGCTGTATAGTGCTCGGTTCGCTAAGGTATCTACAATCATAATGTTCTCATTCATAAGGTCTTTCTAAGCTAAATAATGACTGTTAGCGTAGAATTTTAATAAATAGAAGTTTAGCGTTATCTGCTATTAGGCGATACAGGATTTAACTTCAAAGGTGATAGTGATTCCGATAACAGCATAGCCCACTCATGGGTATGGCTTAATGATCGTTGTATTTTCCATAATACATCCTTGTTGCTTCCATTGAAGATCAAGTTTACGGTATCTAGGATCCAATAAAAAGTTAATTAATTTTAGGGTTTAATGTGTCTTCTTTACGATTTATTGCGGGTCCAAAGGCTTTTAAAACACTTAACGAAAATGGTTTAAAACCAGAGTTGTTTAGCCAGCTATTAGCGGCATCGGGTGGGCCTAAGTGGATTGGTATTGCGGGGCTAGACAAATATTTATTTGGTGAGTTTTTCAAATCACTCGCGCAACCTTTGCATACCTTAGGCGCTTCTTCAGGAGCTTGGCGTCTGGCTTGTTTAGCACAGAATAATCCACTGGCGGCATATCAGCGGTTAGAAGATCTTTATATCGGACAACGTTACGATAGCAAACCAACAGCAGAAGAAGTGTCGACTCAAGTAAAAGGGATCCTCGGGGGCTTGCTAGGCAAGCAAGGGGGAGCTGAAATTGTTTCAAATGAATTTATAAATAGTCATTATATTGCCTGTCGTGGACGTCATTTGAATCGTGTTACAGGTAAAGCGCCACTGGCATTGGGTTTAGCGGTAGCTGCGGCGACCAATCTTGTTAGCCGTAAAAGCTTAGCGTGGCATTTTGAACGTTATGTCTTTGGCGTGCAGCAGTCATTATCTCCTTTTTCTAAGCTCACAGATCTTCCCAGTCAATTTTGTGGTTTATCTGTAGACAATATTCACCAAGTGTTACTGGCAACAGGATCTATCCCTTGGGTGTTAGCGCCAGTCACGGAGATCAAGGGCGCACCGAATGGGCACTATTATGATGGTGGCATTACCGATTATCACTTCGATATTCCATTAACGGCGCCAACAGGGCTCACGCTTTACCCACATTTCTTTCCACGAATGTCACCTGGATGGTTCGATAAATCGTTACCTTGGCGAGATGCAAAACAGAATTACGACAATGCACTGATCCTGGCGCCAACGGATACATATATAAGAAGCCTCCCCCACAGTAAGTTGCCGGATCGTAATGATTTTACTCATTTTGACTCCGATTCAAGAATTCAATATTGGCGTAAAACGGCTGCGATGAGTCAAGTCTTAGCAGATGATTTGGCCGATGTTATCGATAAAAAATCTCTTGCTGGCAGGCTCGAGCGACTGTAAAAACCTGATCTAAGTGCAATAAAGTAACGTATTTACCTGTCTAATTAGTGAACAGTTCAATAAGGTGGCTTTCTGGCTGAAATTTAACCAGCTGCTACACTTTATCTTTACTGATGATCGTCAAAATGATGGTCTGACCTACCTATCGAGGAGGTTGTTATGCGAACAGAAGAGATGGCGTTATTGATGCACGATACCTTGCTGTTACCTGAGGGAAGGGCAGAGATCCGTGTGGTTGATCCGGCTTATCTGAGCATGATAGCCGAAGTGTTGAAATTGCATTACCCATTAGTGTTCGGCATGAGTAAAGCCAATAGTCATCCGCCTTGTTATGAAATGGCGACCCAGTGCGAGATCATTGATTTCAACCAGCTGGATGATGATTCTCTCGGCATCGTTTTACAAGGTAAGCAAAGAGTACGCATTTTGTCTGCTGCTCAGCGTCGAGATGGTGTTTGGATCAGCAGAACATTAGCCTGTAATAATTGGCAGCAAGAGCCAATTTACGGTGAGTTCGAGTTAATTAGTGCCGCTTTAGAGCAGTTTTATGAAGTAAACCCTGATCTCTTTGGCTTGTACGATAATGATGTACATCTCGAAGATGCATCATGGGTCAGTCAGCGCTGGTTAGAGGTGTTACCGCTGTACAATAAAGATAAGTTACGCTTATTGAATCAGCCTAATTGTCATAAAACTATGAATTTTGTGCTTGAGCTGATTAAGTCCCACGCCAATGCCAAATCTTATTAAGCTAAACTGATATTGGTATTAGCTTTGAGATTAGATCTGCCCTTTATGAGCTATTTTTTGTTAAAGTAGCGCTCAGTTTTATGCTATCAGTATTAATTTTATGAGCCATTCCGTACGCGCCGCCCAAGCCTCCTATATCGTTTTACCAGAAACGGTTACCGATAAGCCATCCGTATTAAGTTTTTTAGTCAGCCATTTTAAAGCGATTGATGAGGCCGTTTGGATTGCTCGGATCGAAAGCGGAAAAGTGCATTGGCGCGACGGACAACTCGTTACCTTGGACAGCGTATTTATCCCGCGAGCTCGGGTTTATTATTACCGCGAAGTGCAGCAAGAATCGTTGATCCCATTTGAAGAAGAAATACTGCTACAAAATGAGCAAATTATTATTGCCTTCAAACCGCATTTTTTGGCGGTTAATCCCAGTGGTAATTTTGTTAATGAGTGCTTGGTAAATCGCCTGCGGATAAAGACAGCTAATGAGCAAATTGTTGCTGCCCATCGACTAGACCGAGCGACGGCTGGAGTGATGTTATTGTCTCTCAATGCCAGCACCCGCCATGATTATCATCAACTTTTTAAAAATGGTAATATCACTAAAACCTATCAGGCAGTCGCCGTTTTATCCGCTTCGATACAAAAGCTTATTGAAGCTACCGAGCTAAGCTTGCCGACTCGCTGGACGGTGAAAAATCGATTAGTGAAGGCTGAGCCTAGCTTTATGATGAAAATGGCTGATGGCGAGGCTAATAGTCATTCTGAAATTAGTTTAGTCGCAGTCAACGGTAATTTGGGGCTGTTTGAGCTCACCCCCGTGACAGGCAGAACGCACCAGTTACGGGTGCATATGATGAGTCTGGGTATGCCTATTTTGAATGACAGACTTTATCCTGAATTACTCGATAAAGCGGCCGATGATTTTAACAAACCATTAATGCTGGTTGCTAAAAGACTGGCGTTTGTTGACCCGTTGTCAGCGGAGTCTATCGACATTAGTTGTGATGGACTGCAGCTGTAAGGATGGTTATCTAGCGGTGCCTAGGCGGTAAAAACTCGGTTTCGCTCATATCGGCATGTAATACCGCAATTTTGGTTGGCGCGCCGTTTTTAGCCAGTTCGACTCTGCCTATCCCACTCTTATTCATTAAGCGTTTGCTGCGTGCGCCATTGGGGCGACGACCACGGATCGACATACGTTTACGCTTAGTGAGAAAATTGAGTGGTGAGAAATAGCCGTATAACCAACCATTGAATTTGTCGAAGTAGGGCAGTAGTTTCTCTGGAAATTGATTTTTAATACCACTACAGGTGATCTGGTAAATCGCCGGTCCAGCATCTCTAAATCGAATACTAATATCGTAGCTAAACGAATAATGAACATCACCTGAGAGGATCACAAATTGCTCGGGCGTTTTACGGTGTTGGAAAATACTCAACAGTGTATTAGCGGTGCCTGGATGTGCCATCCAGTTTTCGGCATCCACCAGTAATGACGCGCCGCACCACGTCGCCATTTTTTGTATGGTTTCAATAAGCTTGACTCCATACATAGGGGCTGGCGAAACAATAATCACATTGGGTTGATTAACCAGTTCAGCTTGAAACTCCATTAACGCTTCCCAATCCATCAGGCCAGACGGTTTACCCAGGTTGGACTCGCTACGCCAGCGGCGAGTGCGGGTATCTAGCACGATAAGTTTAGGGCTAGTGTCCAAACTGTAATGCCAGTGCTCAAAGCTAAGCAGGGTATCGATAAGGGCATCTTGGGCAGAACTTGTGGGCGATTTAAAGAGGGCATCCAGTTGTGGTCGAATTTCAGCATCAAATTTGGTTGGCGCATTACCGAGACCTTGAAATAGCGTATAGGCGATAAGTGCGTTGCCTATAATGCGTTTTGAAAAGGGGTGATTATACGCCGCCAGTTCCCACCTTGCGGTTAAATTCCAATCATCGGTAATATCGTGGTCATCGAAAATCATATAGGTCGGTATATGGGCAAATAAGCGACGTACCTGTTGCAGGCCACTTTTAAACGCCAGCAAGTGAGTCCATTCACGCTGCCAACGCAACGTATTTGCGTTGCTTAAGCCACTAACATCTTTGGGGATATCGATCAGTTCCCACAGCTCCGGTGACCAACTCAGCAGATAAAGCGCAATCAGTTCGTTGAGACTGACCAGATGATTTTCTGCAATGGATGAGGTGAAAATAGGGTGGTTGATATACCAACGCTTAATTGCCGTTTTAGCCTTATATTGCGTTTTGGGTAGCAAGTTAATATGGCGTTGATACATGGCTTCAGGCTGATAACTTATCTGTTCACTGCCCGCGAGACTGCAATCATTAAAGCGCTCTTGGGTTAAGCCCAGCAGTGAAATCACTTCACCAATCGCATAGATCATTGGCCCCGCAATATCATCCACATAAACCTGATCGCCACTTAACATTAGCAATGATGGACGCTGTTGCAGTGTGGCTAATTGCGATATCTGGGTGTCGGCGGCAACGAGAGCATCGCCACTATGGTGGTGGGGGTTGCGACATGATCCATGGAGTAAATTATCAATTTGTGGCTTAACGATAAATTCAATGTCGGTACTGTCGTTGTAAGTAAGCCCCTTTACGTCAGCAAATATATTCGCTTTGTCAGCGCAGCTTAGTTGATAAGCCAAAGGGGTGTCGCGAGGTAGGAGTTCGGGTTGTGATACGCATATTAAGTACTGAAAAGCATGCTGGCCAAGTTCAATAATATGAACTTCATCATCTGTGAGTTCGCGTGAAAAACCGGCGTTGGCTATCGTTAAGGTTAACCTTGATAACCGTTCGCGGCTCACGAACCATAACGTAAAATGTTGCTGATCACAGTGACGTAAACTGGGGCCCGCAATGATGAGTGGCAGCGCATTTTCAGACGACATTGAATTGTTCTTTAGTAAAAAGTAATCTTGATTAAGAGTAAACCAGTGCTTAGATGAAGAAAAGCACTTAAGCTAAGCAGCGGCTAATTCAAGGGGGAAAGCGATGGTTAACGTAATGGTAACGGGAGCAACAGGTTTATTGGGACGAGCGGTGGTGCGTGAGTTACAGGCAAATCCTAATAATCAGGTAATTGCTTGTGGTTTTAGCCGTGCTCATGTGGATATGCATAAACTGGATTTAACGCAATCTGCCAGCGTTAAGGTATTTGTTGAAACTCACCGTCCCGATATTATTGTACATTGCGCTGCAGAACGTCGCCCCGATGTATCGGAACAAAATCCTGCTGCGGCGCTCGCTCTAAATGCTGAAGCAACACAGTCGCTAGCCGATGCTGCGAGTCAGTCCGGTGCGTGGTTGCTGTATATTTCGACTGATTATGTATTTGATGGCACTGCGCCCCCTTATATTGAAGATGCACTTACCCATCCAGTTAATTTTTATGGCGACTCAAAACGCCAAGGTGAAATGATTATTACTGACGCCAAGCAAGATTTTGCCATGTTACGTTTGCCGATCCTTTATGGCGAAGTTGAAACGGTGCAAGAGTCTGCGGTGATGGTGTTACTCAATAATCTACTCGATGCTACAGAGCAATATATTGACGATTGGGCGGTGCGCAGCCCGACATCTACTGCAGATGTTGCCACGGCAATAGCGCAAATGGTGGTGCTTAAAGCCTCTGGAGCCACCTTAGCGGGAAATTATCATTTTAGTGCTAGCGACACCATGAGCAAGTATCAGATGCTATTGATCATGGGGGAGTTACTCGGACTGGGTACTCAACATCTTAACCCTGTGATGTCGCCCACAGATAGCGTAAATCGGCCCCATAACTGCACATTAAGTTGTGAGAGACTGGCCAGTTTGTCGATTCAAACCAAGGTACCGTTTAAGGTTGGAATCGGACAGGCATTACAGCAGTCACCAAGTGCGATGGCTATGCTTAAACAAGCAGGTTAACCCTCCCTAATGTGCTAAGAAAATAATAGTGATAGATGATAAATAGACGAATTAGAAAGCTTTTTAATAGTAACTTGGGCGTGACGGATCAATTAGCGTTACTACGATTTGGAGGGTTACTCCTTAAGATCGGACTGACGTTTTTTGCCGCGGACACCTTTGGTCTCTCGCTTAGCAGTCCGGTTTTATATTGGGGCATGTGTTTAGAGACCATGTATTTGGCGTTTACCTTTAGGCTACGTGAGCCTATCAGCCGTATCGAGTCAGGGTTATTTATTGTGTTGCTGCTCGATACCGTATTTTGGATCTCTTGGCTCTATTTTACTGGGGGCGCCACCAATGCGTTTATCTCTTTATTGTTATTACCTATTGCGTTCGCTGCGATAACACTCCCCAAATGGGCGCCATGGACGCTCACGCTAATATCAGCAGTTGCTTATAGTTTGATGATCTTTTCTGTGCCTGAAAGCCAAATGAAACACCATGGCATGGACATGAGCTCGCACTACCTTGGCATGTGGTTCAATTTCCTTATCTCATCATTGGTACTGACCACAAGCGTCGCTTACATCGCACAACGAATGCGTAAAAAAGATGTTGAGCTCAGCTTTATGCGGGAAGCCCAATTGAGGCAAGAGAAGTTATTAGCGCTCGGCACTGCATCAGCCCAGATGGCGCATCAACTTGCGACTCCATTGGCCAGCTTGCGGTTGTTAGTCGATGAGGCCACAGAGGAAGCGCAAGAGCAAGGTAAAAACGACTCGCCTGTTTTATCTGAAATGAATAGTGCCTTGCTGCGCTGTGAGCAAACGTTACATTCGCTGCGCGCTGCAACTGAATCGATCCGTGAGCAGAGGCAAAGCGTACTGACGGCGAATACGCTGCTACAAACCCTGCAGCAACAGGTGTTACTGCTGATGCCGCAAGTGAAGCTCGAACTCACACTCTTTGATGATGAGACCACCGAACAACATGCTTCAACTTCGGTACTGTCTGATGCCAGTCTGCTACCCGCAATGATGTCTTTAGTGGAGAATGCCGCGAGTGCAAGCTTGGCTGAAACCGGAGATACGCGGGTAACCGTCTCTGCTATTATCGCTCCACAAAGCCAGCGTTTATGTATCTCGGTGAGAGATTATGGCATTGGAATTTCAAAAGCGATGCGAGCTCAGGTGGGGCATCAATTAATTGAGAGTGAACAAGGCATGGGCATGGCATTACTGCTAAGCCATGCAAGCTTCGAACGGCTGGGGGGGCGCCTGTTATTGGGCAGTACGGCAAGCGGGGGGACTATTGCCGAAGTGAGCTTTCCGCTGCAATTCGATATCGAATCATCTAAAGGTGAATTATCATGAGCCGCTTGCTGATTATTGAAGATGACCTTGCGCTCGCGGGTGTATTGTGTCGGCGTATGAGCAAACATGGTTTTGAGTGCCAGCAATGCCACAACGCAACGCAAGGGCTATTACTTGCCCGTCAATTTAGGCCAACGCATGTGCTGCTGGATATGAAGCTTGAGCAGGAAAATGGACTTAAACTCATCTCGCCACTGCGGCAGTTATTACCTCAAGTGACCATGGTGTTATTGACGGGCTATGCCAGTATTGCAACAGCAGTTGAGGCTATTCGTCTTGGCGCCGATAATTATCTGGCTAAACCGGTCGATACCCAAACCCTTTTAAGCGCGCTGTCCATCACTGCCGGAGATACAGCGCTCGAACCTTTGACTGAGGAGCCGCTCTCAACAAAAAGGTTGGAATGGGAGCATATACAACAAGTACTTAATGCCAATAAAGGCAATGTATCTGCGACAGCGCGGCAACTGGGTATGCATCGACGCACTCTACAACGAAAACTGCTCAAAAAGCCGACGGTTGATCATCGTTAACCTCTTTTTGTCGTTCCAAATTAATAAAGTATATAAGTAGCAGTACATTAGGATTCAGGAGGTGCTTTCCCAAGCTGTATATTTAACTGAAAAACCGCTAATAATTGAAGCACTATGCTGAAAGTGAGTTAAATGTTGGACAAATACATCGCTATGTCGCTATGCTGAATTGAGATAAGCAGCCAAAAAATAATGATAGCTTATTCTGATCCGGAGTAGCCGATGACCTCAAATGCCGTGTTTAATACTGATACTTTTTTACTAGAAAATCCCAACGATCTTATCTCCCTTGATAAATGGCAAAAAACAGTTAATTTGCTGGCTAAACTTTTTGATGCTCCAGCCGGTTTTCTGGTGCAGTACACCCCAAAAGGTTTTCAAGTTACCATTGCCAGTGCACAAGCGTCTAACCCCTATCCTGCGGGCGTCATTATTGAGCCCGAAGTTAATATCTTTTGTCGCCGAATCGTTGAAACTCGTCAAGAGCTATATGTTAATAATGCCATCATTGATAGCTGTTGGGATAACAACCCTGAAGTGCATAGCGATGGCTTTAGATCCTATTTAGGCGTGCCCGTGTTTTGGCCCTGTGGCGAACCGTTTGGTACTTTCTGTGTTATGGATTATAAAGAGACGAATTATAAAACAACCTACCTTGAGCTTATACGCCACCTTAAAGATATCTTAGAATCAGACCTTTCTTTAATCGGAGGGTATGCAGATATGCAAAAATTGGCGATTACCGATCCACTATCGGGTGTCCATAATCGTCGCGGTTTTAATGTTCTTGCAGAGCAACGTATAAAGTTAGCCCACAGAACCAAAACAACCCTGGGCCTTTTATATTTGGATGTCGATAACTTCAAAGCGATTAATGATCAACATGGGCATGGTATTGGCGATGATGTCATCACCCTTATAGGACGAGTATTGACGCAATCTGTGCGTCAGTCTGACGTGATTGGTCGTATCGGTGGTGATGAATTTGTTGCTTTGGTGATGTTAGATGCAACGGAAGATCTGCAGGCGGTAAAACATAGAATCGCAGCGGCATTTTGCTCACATCATCAAATGGTTAAATTACCCGTATTTACCGTATCAATAGGCATCACGGAGGCAAATAGTGCAAGCACTATTAGTGAGCTGCTCGATGTTGCCGATAAAGACATGCTGCAAAGAAAGCGGCTATTAGCTTAGGGGCTGTTGATCTTTCACGGTTGTTTTTGCCGCAGTTTATTGGCTATTTTGACAAGGCGGAGGCTATGTCGTTTAGTCATTCTCCACAAACTGCCTACAACACCGTAAAAATAGCCAAGAAGCGCGGCCCTTCGGGTTCGTTTCAATACTTTTAGTCTTTTATGGCTAGAATGCGTTACGAGCTTTTCGCTTAGCCAGCTAAGTATCATCACTCAAGCCTTGTACTAAAATCATTAAATTCGAACAAAAACTAAGCTCGAAAGATCAACAGCCCCTAGCTGGAGAATTTTAATTTGAGACAGAAAAAATCCCCGAGACAGAGGATGTCAGCTCGGGGTAAAAGTAAGTGGAGTGGATGGCCACTCACACGTTACGTTAACAGCGAAGAGGTTTAAAAGCGGTACTCGCCGCTCAGCCAAGCATTTAACCCGGTACCAGGCATACGTTCGCCAGCCGCAATATCGCTCCCCATCACGCGGTTATAGCCCGCTAGATGGTCTTGGTAATCAGTATCAAAAAGATTGTCGACACCTGCTTTTAGTAACCAGTTTTCCGCATCATAACCGACTGACAAGTTAACCAAGGCATAACCGGCTGTAGTTTGCTCTAGCTGTGTGTCTGATACTTTGTTCTGCGCCGCAACCGCACGAGTTTCGATGCGGGCAATCCAGTTATTGACGTTGTAATTAATGCCAAGGTTTAGATTAGCGGGGCTGATACGATAAAGATTGTCGCTAATATCACGACGCTCACCACGCACATAACTCGCCACCATATCGGCATTGAAATACTCGTTTAGCTGATAGGTCGCACTCAGGTCCATGCCGTAAAGTTGTGCATCAACATTGGAAAACTGCATTGGGTTGTCATCACCCATCATTGCTGCAGCCATGATGACTGCTGGATCTGTAGCAACAACACCTTGAATATAATCATTAATGCGCTGGAAGAATATCCGTGGGCTCAAGCTGAAGTTATCTGTTTGATAATCGCTGCCGAGTTCGATTTGATAAGCGGTTTCTAAGTCTAGATCAGCTTGGCCAACATAAGTGCGTCCATCAGCAAGCCCGCCAGTTGACTGCATTGGCACCCACAGGTACCGCTGCTGGTAGCTCGCGCTATCTTGTTTACGTGCTAGGCCAACCACCCAACTCAGTTTATCGGTTTGCGAATAGCGTCCATTTATTGCCAAATCAACACCGGTTTGAGACTGTGAACGGTCGCTATTATTAAACTGGGTCATTAACATCTTGATTGCGGGCATGGTGCCTGCCATCGAATGGTTCACTTCATCGGCGTCCGTTTGGTAGTGCTTGATTCTGGCACCGATTTGCCAGTTCCACTGGTTAATATCTTGCTGCCATTGGGCAAACGCACTAAAGCTGTTATCGCTAACGCCATTAAAATTATCAACGTTAAACATTGGCTTAGTTGGATCGGTTATGACGGAATTATGTTCGCTAAGCTGCGCGTCTAAACCGAATACCCAAGCGTCTTGGGCTAATGAAATCAGTGCATCGTAACTTTGGCTCTCAGCATTGTTATACCGTGCATTCATGCTTGGCATCTTCGTACGTTCGCTAAAGTTATCCATTCCATGTTGGGCGTCGCTGTAGGCAATATGCCAGTTCATGTCCCAGCTATTGAGATCATGTTGCCCTTCAATTTTAACTCTATCTGTACGGATAAAGTCGATATCCATTGGCAGGGCCGGTGTTCCAGCATTAGTGGTTTCAAGATGTTGATATCCAATGGCTATAGACTCATCGTGACCGCTACTGTCCGCTAAATTATAGCGGTACTGTCCGCCGACCATGGTTTTGTCATAAGTAGTGGGGGAAATAGCTTTATCATCGCCACTTGTCGTATTCTCATTGCCCTTGAGCATATCTGCGTATACTAAGACGGCGTGTTGTTCACTGCCAAAGTTGCCCTTGCCGCCGATATAGCTACGCTCACCATTGTCTTGGTATTGCCCAGCAACCTTACCACTGACTTCATCAAAGCTTGCTTGCGACTCAATGACTTGAATACTGCCACCAATAGTATTAGTCCCCGCTGATACTGGCGCGATACCGCGTACCATTTCTAGGCGTTCAGTGAGTACCAAACTGGCATAGCTTAACGGCGTATCCATAGCGTTAGGACCCGCACTCGACAGCGTCATGCCGTTGACTTGGGTGTTAACCCTGTCACCGTATAAACCTCGATACTGCGCAATACCGGTTAATGGACCATTACCATTAACGGAGGCGCCCGGCAGGTTGCTAAGTAGGCCACTAATGTCCGTTTGAGGTGTGGCAGATTCAGGTACTACAGCACTATAACTGCCTTGATGATGGCCAGTGACTTCGATAATTTCAAAGCCAGAATCATCGGCAAAGGTCGTTAATGGGAATAAAGCGGAAATAACAGATAAAGAGACTAAAGATAGGGGCAACTTCATAATAATATTGTGTTTTTATTTTGTGTGCTGCGAATAGTGTCAGTGTGTATTTAAATTAGCAAAGCAAAATCGAGCAACTGCGACAGCATGTCGCAGGTGAATTCACTTCAGGTGAGCTACGCGCATGAATATGCTGGTTTAGTCATCCTATAATTTATTCAAGCAAGGTTGCGGAAAATGATTATGAAGGAGAGTTAATTTGTGACCTCGCCAAAGTGCCGTCATAATCAGTGTTAATTTGAAAACCTAAGATTGGAAATGACAGTGTTACATTTACGTTTATTTAGTCTAACGCTTATATTCTCATTATTAAGCCTAGCTTCAGTCGTTGCTTATCACTACATAGGCGTTTATGTCGATAAGGAGGGTATGCTCGTTGAGACATTTTGGCTTATTCCTAGCGCTTGGTTTTGTTTGGCTATTGCACTTGGTTCTGGCGTTTCCTTATTCATTAAAAAAGTTAATGCAACGACTAAAGCATGAGCGATAGGTATTTTTATTTAAGTCGGCAAGGGATATTGCAGTGTAAATTGTTGTGATTTTTGTTTTAAAAAGTCGATAACCGTTCTCACTTTGTGGCTGGGGTAATCGGTTTGTAGGTAAACCAACTGCAATGGAATACGTTCTGCTATTTGATCGGCAAACAGTAATACCAACTTTCCCTGGTGAACCTCTTTGGCGACATCAAACCAACTCTTATAAGCAATGCCTTCTCCGGCGAGTGCCCAGTCCTTTATCACCGCGCCATCATTACAAATCTTACTGCCAGTGACATCAACCTCATACTGTTTTTCTTTGTGGCTAAAACGCCATTTATGCCAAGGTTCTCCACCTCTATTGAGCAGGAGTATTTGGTGATGGCCAAGATCTTTTGGATGAGTAGGGCTGCCATGACGCTGGATATAGGCTGGAGATGCCACTGCCACTCTCGGCATCATCGCCAGCTGTCGGCGCATTAGATTTGAATCTTCTAGCTGACCGTAGCGTAGGGCTAGCTGCACATTATTGGCGATAATATCTGTCATCTGATCGCCAAAAAATAGTGTCAATTTCAATTCAGGCGCTGTTTGCGCAAATTCATCTAGCCATGCTCGAACAATATTACGGCCAAGATCAGACGGCAAAGCGATACGAAGTTCACCTTTAAGCTCACCGCGATTATCGGCGAGTGCATTGCTAGCATTATCTAAAATGGCCAGCGCTTGACGACCGGACTCAATAAAAAGATGACCCTCTTCAGTGAGTGTCATCTGCCGAGTTGAGCGGGCAAATAACAAGCAATCGAGTTTTTTCTCCAGTCGTTGTAGGGCTGCACTGGCTGCAGCTGGGGTCATGCCTAGTTCGCGTCCAGCAGCTGAAACACTCTGTAAGTCGGCAATACGGATAGCGAGTTGAAGATCATTGAGATGATACATATCAAATATTTTTTGAAAATGATTCTAATAATAGCCTAATTATCAAAATAAGTTAATGGGTATAGAGTGCTTAATATCATTTGAACAGTGAGATAACTAATAATGGCAATCACATTTAACCATCTCAACTTACTTGCCTCAGCAGGAAATGAAGCGACCTATTTATTGACTGATGTTTTGGGATTAAAGAATGGTAATCGGCCTAATTTTCCTTTTAAGGGATCATGGTTATATCAAGGTGACCAGGCATTAATCCATATTATTGAGTCAGATACGCAACAGTGCGGTATCGGCCATATCGCTTTTGATACCGATATGAGCTTAGAGACCTTAACTCAAAAGTTGCAGCAAAATGCCACCAGATACAATGTTCGGCAGGTACCCGATAGCAATGTAATACAAGTTTTTGTCCGTGCCGGAGAGGTGATATTTGAATTGATCACCTTAGATACATCAAGTCAGCAGAATTTCGACGTTTTTAACCAACATCAGGAGCTATTATGAGCCTTTTTACCCCGTACCATAAATCGCATTTATCGTTAAGTAATCGTATGGTGATGGCGCCTATGACTCGTTCTAGAACCACTCAGCCAGGTAATATACCCAACGAGATGATGGCCACTTACTATGGGCAGCGTGCATTAACAGGTTTGATTATTAGTGAAGCCACTCAGATCTCAGATGATAGTCAAGGTTACTCGTTCACCCCAGGTGTTTACACTGATGAGCAAGTCGCTGGCTGGCAAAAAGTAACGGCTGCAGTACATCAAGTGGGAGGCCATATATTTAATCAACTTTGGCATGTTGGCCGAGTCTCTCATCCGGTTTTTCAACGAGGTGAAGCGCCAATAGCACCTTCAGCAATCAAACCAACAGATACGCAAGTTTGGATTGTAGATGAAGCTCACCCCGACGGGCAGATGGTCGATTGTCCAACCCCTAGAGAGATGGACCAAGCAGATATTGATCGGGTGGTGGCTGATTTTGCTCAAGCAGCTAAAAATTCGATTGATGCCGGTTTTGATGGCGTTGAGATCCACGGTGGCAATGGTTATCTGATAGACCAGTTTTTACGGACCAATTCCAACCATAGAACCGATGCGTATGGCGGCTCACCCTTAAAGCGTATTCAGTTTCTATTGGATATCATTAGCGCGGTCAGTGCAAAAATAGGTGCTGATAAAGTGGGGGTTAGATTGGCACCGTTTGTCACCTTTAAAGATATGGCTTGTCCCGAAATTGTAGAGACAATTTTATTGGCAGCAGAGTATTTAGGCCAGCAGGGGATTGCTTATGTACATCTTTCTGAAGCTGATTGGGACGATGCGCCGCAGATCCCTGAGAGTTTTCGTATCAAGCTAAGACAAGTGTTCAATGGCACCATTATTGTGGCGGGTCGCTATGATGTTGAACGTGCCAGCGCTGTGATTGAAAAAGGTTACGCTGACCTTGTCGCTTTTGGTCGTTCGTTTATTGCCAATCCAGATCTGCCTTATCGTTTACAACATCAACTGCCTTTGGCTGACTTTGATAAAGGGCCTTTATTCGGCGGTGGAGCGGCGGGTTATATTGATTATCCTGTGTATGCTGATTTTGAAAGGATATAAATTATGGTTTTGGCTAAGTGGATTATGGCTAAAGCCATACAGCATAAAATAGCTGGGCTATGGGGGCTATTTGCCTTACTACTCTATGTCCCTGTTGCTGTGAGCGCGGCAACGGTTATTCAAGATGAGAGTGAAAATGCACCCGCAGTTGAAGCTGCCGCTAAAGCCTATGCGCAATTTTGGAATACGGGTGATGAGAAGTTCGCCAGCATTGCACTCTCACCTCATTTTATTGATCGCACCTTACCCGAAGGTCGGCAGCAAGGGATTGCTGGGGTATTGGAAGCATCAAAAAGCTTTCGACAAGCAGTCCCCGATTTAACCGCGGAGGTTGAGCAGCTATTAATCGTAAAAGATCGTGCAGTGGTTCGCTTGAGATTTAAAGGACATTTCAGTGGTCAGTTTGGTCAACATCAAGGTAAAGGTCAGCCAATTAATTTTGCCGCAGTGGATATATACCGAGTGCAAGATGGTTTGATTACGGACAATTGGCATTTAGAAGACTACAACAGTCTGTTTACTCAAATGGAGTTTTAAGGGGCGCAAGATGAATGAACGTAGACGTTTTTTAGTTGCAGGTAGCGCCATAGCTGTGGGGTTATCTGTTAGCGGAGCAAGCAAAGCAGTCATTCCTAGTTTAGCTTTTTCTGATGCAAAAGATAGTGGCGGTTCTGCAAATCAATATTGGCCTAAAGGCGAGCGTTTGGTCATCTCTATTTCAATGCAATTTGAGGCGGGGGCGCAACCGTTAGATGCCGAAGGGCCTTTTCCACCCATGGCTGAAGGTTTTCAAGACACCATTACGCCTTCTTGGTATGCCTATGGTATGAAAGAAGGGATTCCTCGTTTACTTAGGTTATGGAAAAAACATGACATTAAGATAACATCACATATGGTAGGGCTCGCTGCTGAACGTCATCCGCAACTGGCTAAACAAGTTGCGGATGAAGGACATGAAATTTCGGGGCATGGACAGACGTGGTCTCCTCAGTTCAATATGTCTCCAGCAGAAGAGCGGGCATCCTATGAGGAAAGTGTTGATACCCTGAAGCGGATCACAGGTCAACGACCGCTTGGATTTAATGCTTTTTGGATGCGCCATAGTCCGCAAACCTTAGAAATTTTGCAAGATCTTGGGTTTATCTATCATATTGATGACTTATCGCGTGATGAACCTTCAGTTACACCTGTCAATAATAAACCATTTGCAGTGGTTCCTTATACTTTGAGGAACAATGATATCGGTCGATTTGGTGGTAATACTGCGATGACAGCAGCCGCTTTTTTACAGGAGCTAAAAGATGAGTTTGATGTGCTGTATCAAGAGGGAGATCAGAGAAGGCGCATGATGGCAATCAGTGTACATGATCGTATTGGTGGTACACCGGGATTGGTTAATGCATTGGATAAATTTATTCATTACGCGAAAGGTCACGCTAATGTTGGTTTTATGCGTAAAGATGCCATCGCACAATGGGCGCTTAAGCAAACTGATACCCCGATGAATGAGCCTAGATGATGTATAAATATTTGGCTTAATAATTAGGAATTCTAGGGGTTGTTGATCTTTCATGGTTGTTTTTGCCGCAGTTTATTGGCTATTTTGACAAGGCGGAGGCTATGTCGTTTAGTTATTCTCCACAAATAGCCTACAACACCGTAAAAATAGCCAAGAAGCGCGGCCCTTCGGGTTCGTTTCAATATTTCTATTACTGCGTTACGAGCTTTTCGCTTAGCCAGCTAAGCAGCATCGCTCAAGCCTTGTACTAAAATCATTGAATTCGAACAAAAACCAAGCTCCAAAGATCAACAAGCCCTAGTGACAAAATAACAGCGGTATTGACGATCATCATACCGCTGTTGTTGAGAGGACGACGATATAATGAGTTTTGATTGTGTCGTTTTTCTATTTCTTATTGTCTAAACAAATTGATGTTTTCATTGCCCGTCCTCGGTAATTGCTCCTGCATTATTCTACCTTCGTCCATCCGTGGACTCGTACCTCCTCACTTGATCTCCATGAAGGAAGGCAATAGCATATTTTGTATGGAACCAAATAGACCATTTAGTCGTATATCTAAAGCCCACAACGAAGCTTAAAGGATTTTGCCATTTGCTTTAAACGTCGGCCGCTCTGAATTGGTCAAATACTTAGTGCAATTGGTATTAAAGCTGATGTGCAGGTAGATCGTGGCTTTCATACGCATCGGCAAATAAATGGTTTTGATCGCGATGTTTAGCTTCATCGTCGCGGATTTTTACAATCACATCTCGCAACATGGCATCTAACGGTAACTGATAATAGTCGATGGCAATTTTTGGTGCAGCTAGGTTCTCTACTTCTCCGGCATCAATTTTATTTAGGTATTCGCTGTAGCTTTTACAGGCTTCTTCTTCAAAATAACCCACCACCCGATGGGCAATTTTAGAAGAAAGTACATATATCAAACCATACACCATAATAAAAGCCCCTTGGGCGAGCAGCACTAACACTCGCTCAATCCAGCTAGGTTTGGCAATATCTAAGAATATCATCAGATGCATGCGTTCGTTCTCTGCCTCATCAAGTAGTTCACGGATCCAGCCTTCATCATCTTTCATCCGGCGTAAGGCTTTTAGATGATTAAACATGCCCGCTACCATCCCTGGTACAGCGGCAATGGTTTCTAGAATCACGGCACGTTTCGCGTATTTTTTGCCATAGAATATATTTAACAAAAATTTGAGGCATTGGGTGATTTTATAGGCCACATGTTCCGACAGTTTGGAAGCGGTTTTGTGTTTCAATTCAAAATCTGACATGGGTGAGTTTTCCTGTGTTTAAGTGGCAGTGATCCCAATCTGATTATTTAATAAACCAATGGATTTGTTGGCGAATATCTAATTAACAGATTGCCATCACTACCCTGTTGTATGACTACATTATCTTTAGCTATTTAGTCTGGTAGCGGTTGCAGCCCCTAGAGACGGTACAAGAGATAGGACTAGTAATCGCCTGCAGTTATTTTTTCACCTTCCCCAAGGGTATAAAGCAGGTTCTTTAATAGGCTAGAGGCGCCAAAACGGTAGTGCATGCAGTCAGCCCATTCAGCACCAAACATACTATCAACCATATCTAAGTACTTTTTGGCTTCTTCAGTGGTCTGTACGCCACCAGATGCCTTGAAGCCAACTGTTTTTTCAACGCCCATCTGCTTGATAACCGACAATATAATTTCAGCAGCTTCAAGGGTGGCGTTAACGGGCACTTTACCTGTGGACGTTTTGATGATGTCAGCTCCAGCCCTAATTGAAATCTCAGATGCCTTTTTGATCAACGCAGCAGTTTTCAGCTCACCAGATTCGATAATGACTTTTAACAGAGTGTCACCGCAAACCGCTTTGCATTGCTTAACAAGTTCAAAGCCGACATCTTCATTGCCGGCCATCAGAGCACGGTATGGGAATACGACGTCTACATCATCTGCGCCGTACATGATAGCGGCTCTCGTTTCAGCAACGGCAATCTCGATATCGTCATTGCCGTGAGGGAAGTTAGTGACGGTGACAATCCGAATGTCGGGCGTACCTTGTAGATGCAGTTGTTTTTTGGCAACAGGAATAAAACGTGGATAGATACATATTGCTGCCGTATTACCGACAGTCGTTTTAGCACTCTTACACAGCTCGATGATTGTTTCATCTGTGTCATTGTCGTTTAACGTCGTCAGATCCATTAAGTTAAGTGCACGTAGCGCGGCTGTTTTTAAATTACTCATGGTTATTTCCTGTTGAGTTGTTGCTTATCGAATGTCTAATGCTTGGTGTTTTATTTGTCGCTATGCCGTTAAATGCTTATCTGAACGTTGGTGTCAGATTGATATGCGACCCAAGGCTGGAAGTGATCTTTGGTTCAAAATGAAAGTGAGGCGATTATAGGAACAGACTGCAAACTATAATAGATACAGAAATGGCTCTTTTATCTATAACAGATTAGATATTAGCTGCTATTGTGCTGAGAGCAGGGTATAGAAGGAGTCGTTTCGTTGGCAAAATATGAAAATTTGGTAGAGCAAATTCGTCGTCAAATTCAAAATGGTATTTGGAAGGTGGGTGATAAGCTGCCTTCGTTACGAAAACAGACTGAGATCTCAGGCGTGAGCTTAATGACAGTGCTGCACGCTTATCAGGTACTGGAAAGCCAAGGGTGGATAGTTTCTCATGCTCGATCTGGCTATTTTGTCGCACCTCAAGTCCAATACCTGAGTCCAAAGAAATCGGAAGTGACAATTCATACAACTGAAAATATCGATATTAATGACTTTATTTTTGATGTGTTACAAGCTAATCGGACGCCGCATCTAGTCGATTTTTGCTCTGTTTATCCTGATCCCAAGCTTTATCCTCGCCATCAAGTCAACAAATCTCTGATGACCGCGGCGCGTAACATGCCAACATCGAGCGCACTGGATAATCTGCCTCCTGGAAATGAAGACTTACGCCAACTGATTGCCAAACGATATGCTGCACAAGGGATGAATGTGCATCCTGACGAGATTGTGATCACTGCAGGCGCGCTTGAAGCGTTGAATTTGAGTCTTCAAGCTGTGACTCAAGCCGGTGATTGGGTTGTAGTGGAGTCACCGACCTTTTACGGTGCATTGCAGTCACTGCAAAAGCTGAATTTACGTGCGCTATCTGTCAGAACACATCCTCAAGATGGAATTGATCTTGAGGCACTTGAAAAAGCGCTGCAATCCCACTCGGTAAAAGCATGCTGGTTAATGACAAATCACCAAAACCCGTTGGGTTGTAGCTTGTCTGATGAGAAAAAGCAGGCTTTAATTCAGTTGCTTGCTGATTACAACGTCTACCTGATAGAGGATGATGTATATAGTGAACTGTATTTTGGTGGCAAGAAGCCATTGCCAGCGAAAGCCTTTGATCAGCAGGGGATGACAATGCATTGTTCATCTTTTTCTAAGTGTCTGGTTGCTGGTTTTCGAATTGGTTGGGTGGCCGCAGGACGCATGGCACTGCCGATCCAAAAACTTCAATTGATGAGCACATTATCTGCGAGTACTCCTATCCAACTTGCGCTTGCTAAATATCTATCCAGCTATAATTACGAGAAACATTTACGCCAACTGCGTAGGAAATTAGAGCAACGTAAATTCGCTAACTGGCAGGTGTTACGGACATACTTTCCCGCCAATGTGAGTATCCATTACTCTGAAGGAGGATACTTTTTGTGGGTTGAATTACCAGAGCATCTGAATGCGACAACGCTCTACCAGCGAGCTTTGAAAGAGCGTATCAGTATTGCTCCAGGAAAAATGTTTTCCGCGAGCAAACAGTTTAATCATTGTTTTCGACTTAATTCGTCATTTGAGTGTTCGGATCGGGAAGTTGGTGCGATAAAACGATTAGCCGAACTTATCCAAAATATGCTGGATGAATAAGGTAAGCATCATCACGAAGAAGCGGTGAATAAAGCCGCTAGTTCCTTTTCCTTGTTTAATAACACTATCGCGTTTCACTTGAAAATTGCTTCAAAATGATGGGGAGCCGACTCCCCATTACTTGACTGTTGGTTATCTACTTAGCGACAAGTTTTAGTGAACTATTTCTGACGATGGCGTTAGCTTCATTGTTTCAAATCTGAATACAAATGCCACTGGCGGCGACCCGTCTCAAGTAGTATTCCTGCGGCAAGTCCTGCTGCAGTATTAACGAGCAGGCAAATTGCAGCGGTTGATAAAATCACAAAAATACAAAAAGGCTTACCGTCGATAAAGCGTTTTGACCACGCCAATTGAGTCCCCGCAATCGCCAGTAAACTGCCCAATACCGCCAGTGGAATAAGCGATAACAAGCTGGCAATGCCTTGCCCCCAAAAAGCAGCGATTAATAAACAGCTTGAGCCAAATATAGTCGGGGCCAACCAAGTACGAGCGCCAAAGTGATACTGTACTGCAAGCCCGCCTGCGCCGTGGCACATTGCGGTGGCACCGAACGGCGCTAACAGTAAGTTTGCCCAACCAGAGCTGGTGGCAAAACGCTCTGGTGAAAAATTATCTTTAGCGTCATTTGGGAATTTCTCTTTTGCTATCGCAGAGACTGCTATTACTGCATTGGTGAGCGTTAGCGCCAGTTGTGGCAGTACCAACAAACCAGCGGCAGAGCTCCATTCATCGAGACTTGGCCAGCTCAGTTGCCATGGGGTATAGCTTGAAAGATCAAAACTTGGTGCGGTGCCACTGTTTAGTTGCCATAAAATACCCATCGTAATCACCAATGGCATGGCTAAATAGCGCAGTGGTAAGAATTTGCTGCCAAAAAGCAGTGCAAAGGCAATGAGTCCGATAAGCCAGGTTTGGCTCATCATCTGTCCGCCCATCCAAATCAGTTGAATACCAATCGCTAACTGAATGCCGATACTAATGGCGGGAGATAGTTGCTTTGCCATCCATTTAATGGCGCCGCTATAAGCGAGAACCAGTAAAATAACGCCCATCATCATGCCGCTAGCCTGTAACATTCCAGGTGTTAAGCCTTGAGCTATCACCAGTGCTGTGATGACTTTCATCGGCTGTATTGGAATGGGGCGACGATAGAAGAATGCAGTAAATAAGGCGAACAAACCAAAACCCATAAAGATCCCTTGCGGGGAAAAATGGTTTAAGGCGATAAGGCCGAGGACTAAGGGTAGAAAGGTACCTAAATCGGCGAAGGCGCCGCTAAACTCTCCTGAATATTGGTTAACACTATCAAAGCGATTGGGCTTACATCTCATATAACTTGCCGTGGGAAAAGAACCCGTTAACCATCGCAAGTTTAGTGCCAAGAATTTAACGGTTAATACACCGTAAAACCCGATTGAGTAAGCTATTTTCCAAAGTCACTGAGACAAGTTGACGCATGAGTGTAAACATTGTGGTCAATAGGTCTAATATTCGTGAGTCCTCAACTACCCCTTTAGTGCTATATCATTGAGTGGGTAGAGATGAAAAAAAGCAGTGATAGAGTGATCACTGCTTTCATCGGCTTACTTACTGCTGAGATATAGCATGTTTAAAGCTGATTATGCATATCGTTTAATGCTTGATGGAGCAGATCATCATCGTTCGCTTGATCAACGCCTTGATGTTCAATTACATCATCAAGAGTAGTTAAGTCCTTATGGTGTGCGTCATGCTTGTCGTCATCAAGCAGTGGGTTATCAAACGCATCGACTTGATTGGTATCGAACATATCGGCATCAGGTTCACCACTGGTTAATACCTGCATCTCGGGTAATTCGTTCATCGATGGGTTATCTGTTTTTGGCGCCAGATCTTGATGGCTCATGCCAACCATCTGCAAGTAGTGATCGATAGGGTCGCTTGTTACGGCAGCGCTCACCACCACTGGTGTTGCTGATACTGGCTGCGAGGTTGCTGCTGGATCAGCTTCCGCTTGCTCTGCTGCACTCGCTGTTGACGGTTCTTCATACTCGGTATGAGCTGCTGCATTGAAATCAGAATCATCAGCAACGACGATAGCATCTAGATCTACGCTGACATCAGTAATGAAATCACTTTGGGGCTCATCATGAGCATCAGCTGCTGGAAGTGGCGGCGGTGGAGCAGGATGATTATAGGTTGGGGTCACTGTCATATCGAGCACTTCAGAACCTAAAGTGAGCTTGCCACTGTGGCCGGGCCCGTGACTTAGAATGTTCACCTGAACATGCATTACCACATCGTCATGGTGAGAACCTTGCATCGCCACTTCGAATCTATCCTCATGCACACCAACAGTTGTCGCAGAGCCGTGTGGCCCGGTATGAGTATCGGCATGTTCTTGGTAGTTCAATTGACCCGTTTTCGGGTTAATTGTCAGTGTTCCCCATTGGCTGGAGTAACTCGTTTGATAGTGGCCATTAACCAATATTTTCCATCCTTGTTCAGCAACAGGAACAGGGGTTTGTGTCGGCAATAACGTCGGTACACCCAAAGATGCACCAATATGATGACTACCGGGTGGTGCGGTTACCACTATGGGTTCAGGTTTAGCGTTTGCTGCCATGTTTAAGGCCGAATTAACGTTACCATGCTCATCAGTCATGATGGCTTTTACTATGCTGCTGGGCGCAACTTCAAGGGCGATACCGTGGGCTAAACTGTTGGCATCGAGTACATGGTCGACGCCATTAATATTAAGATGCTCGCCTATTTGGGCGTCGGCTGCAGCATGAATTGTAGCGGTAATCGTCCCTGCATGACCTTGAGCTATTTCCGCTTTGCTGTAGGCGTTATCACTGCCAGGGTTTTCGAAAGTAATGGTTGGCATATCCACTTTTGTATCGGTGGCATAGTGCATGACTTGGCTGGCACTGGCAGGATTACCTGCAGTATCGGTGGTGGTTACGCTTGCGGTGATTGATGCGTTGGAGGCTAGCTCTGCACCTGCGATATTAACGCTAAAGTGACCGCTATGATCAACGGTTGCGCTATAGCTATGTTGCCCGACAACTAAGTTGACGATATCACCTTGGTGGGCATCACCACTGACTCGACCTGTCACGCTGATATCCGCGCTACTCTCTTGTGCGTTAATCACATTATCGCTAGTGATGGGATCCAATTGAATGCTGGTGTCTGCTTGGGTATCAATGGTAAAGGCTTGCGTACCCGTGGTAGCGCTGCCGAGGTTACCGGCGCTATCGGTGGTGATCACGGTAGCTTCAATGGAGTGAATTTGTTGCTGCCCTGACGCATAAATACTGTGGATGTTGGCTCTCATTAAGGTTTGTGCAGGAACGGCGATGGAGTAATGTCCTTGGGCATCTACGGACCCTGTAAGCGAGCTAATCGCTGCGCCGTTGATGCTTAAGCTAATGACATCCCCCGCTTTAAAGTCACCACTGACTTGGCCGCTGATCTCGATATTTCGCCCTGACTCGGCGAGATTAATAATGTTGTCGGCGGTGACCGGATTTACGCTGATGTGGGGAATTGGGTTCTGGGTATCAACCAATAAATGGGTGGTTATTTCTGGCGTTACGTTACCGGCAACATCAACCGCGCCCACTTTAATGGGATAGTTTCTATCTGTGGCCATGTGGCTTTGATGCTCTGAGGCGTTGAGCGTTAGACGCCAAGTTCCATCTGCTTTAACGGTTGCAAGGTAAACACTGTTGTCATCGAACTTAACATAAACCTGATCGCCGGCTGCAATGTTAGAGGTGGTGCCAGTGATCTCCAGGGATTGATTGTTCTCAACCGTATTGAGTGCATTATCTTTTGAGATCGGATCAACAGCGACTGTTACAGGGGTGGTGTCTAAGGTGTAACTAAAACTGGTGGCTGCCGAGGTGTTTCCGGCAATATCAGTTTGCCTCACTTGCAGATTATTTTGGCCTTCAATAGGGCTAAACTGAGTTGTCCAGCTATGTCCACCATCGACAGAGTATTCGAGTTTAGCGCCAGCTTCGGCAGCAATATTTAACTGACCATCTTTAGTGATGAGATCGGCATGTTGCCCTGCATGAGCACTGGTATCATGTTGTAATGAAATACTGGGCGCTGCGACTTGATTGTCCAAGGTGAAGGTTAACAGTGTTTGAGGCGATACATTCCCCGCAACGTCAGTTTGCCTGACGTTAACGCTATTACTACCTTGCTGCGGTGTAAAACTCTGGCTCCATGTTTGACCATTATCCGTTGAATATTCAACACTGGCACCTTGCTCTTGGCCGGTAATGGTTAATGAACCATCGCTAGTGATGAGGTCGCTGCCCAGTCCGGTGTCGTGTGTTAGTGAAACGGTTAATGTCGCCGCCGTTAAATCTGCCGTTGGTGCGGTCTCGTTAGTTGATGATGAAACATTGCCTAATTTATCGGTGACACTGGCAGTCACTGTTGAGCCAGGGGCAACTTCTATTTCCACTTGACCCGCGATAAATTCGGCTTTGGTAATCTGATGGCTATTGCCGTTAATCGTGATGCTATCAACGGAGCCCATATCTGCGGGGAGATGAACTATTGCAGTGATAGTGCCAGCCGCGCCAGCTGCCACCTCTTGTGCATTGTAGATATGATCGCTGCCTGCAGTTTCAAAGCTGATGCTTGGCGCACTTGCATGAGTATCGACACTGAAGCGATCAAATATACCTGCAGTACCTGATGGCGTTTGATTGCCGGCATTATCGGTTGCTTGAATATAGGCGACGTAAAAACCGTCGGGTAAGTTGCTGGCATCAACACTGTAACCGCCTTTGCCATCTAATGTTGCGTGCAGGGTTTCAATGATTTGACTGCCTTGCTTCACTACAATATCAACTTGTGCCGTATCTAAGCTGACACTGCCGCTGAACGTTGGTTGATGGACCGCTTCTGTCTTCAAATTGACTTTAGCGATAGTGGGAGCGCTGTAATCGACTTCAATCGCTAGGCTTGCATGGCTTTGATTACCAGCAGCATCGGTTGCCGCAACGCTTAATGAATGTGCGCCTTCAGTTAAGTTACTTGTCGTGAGCTGATACGTCCCGTTAGCGTCGGCATTTCCTGTGGCGACAATTGCGCCATGCTCATCGGTAATGGTTATTGTTGAATTAGCTTCAGCAGCCCCTGTAATAACGGGAGTGTGAGCATTGGTCAGGTTGTCGTGATCTGAGATACCGGAATCGGCAGTGGATTTTAAGTCTACCGTTGCTACAGCCGTACTGGTATCCACTTTTATATCAAGTAGTGGGGACACGACAGGTAAAACAGATGATGGTGCTAATGCCTTGGCAGATAAATTGTGCGTACCGTCTGCAAGGCTTGCAAGGTTGGCGCTGTAATTACCGTTGGCATCCGAAAGTGCATGGCCAACAGGGGTATTGCCGTCATAAATAGTGACCTTAGAGAAAGGAACATCGGTAGTACCTGTGATTGTTGGCGTATTGTCGTTGGTTAAGTTGTCTGTATTTGAAGCGCCGCTATCGCTACTGGCGATTAAGTCTATATTGACGCTGTTTGCGGGTGGCGTATTTGTGATGCTTGTTGGCGCTTGCGTCGTTAACAGTGGACTTGAGTTGATTGCGGTACTGACAGTGGGTTGACCACCCGTTATTGCGGGTGCTGTCACTGTCGCGGTGACAGTGAAAGTTAAAAACTCTCTCGTTTGGCCGCCATGACCATCACTGACTCGAACTTCAAATACCTCGTGGCCAGTGTAGGTATGGCTCTGCGGGTTGTAACTCATGCCTGCGATTGTGCTCGAAGGCTGGTAATTATAGGCACCAGAAATGGAATCAACGCTAATGCTACCAAACTGACCGTGGGGTTGAATTGCATCGTATTGCAGCTGTTGAGCATCTCCCTTATCGATATCACTCCCCAATAGCTGACCGCTAGTATTGGAGGTGGTGTTAAAGCTTAAGCTTGGCGCATCGTTAGTGCCGTGAATTGTCACCATTAACTCTTGTTCAGTACCATCGGCCGAGTGAACGGTGAACTTTTCGGTTAGTTGCTGATTAGCTCCGAGTGACTGAATTTCAGTACGGGCATTATCGACAACATAGCTCCAGCTGCCATCTTTTTGCATGGCTAAACCGCCCATTGATGCACTTCCATCTGATTGCAGGTGAAGGTTTTCGGCTTGAAAGCTATTTTCTAACGTATCGGCATCGGTGATATTAAGTTGGCCGCTGGCTTGTAAGAATGCGCTATTAACAATATGGCTATCTTCAGTTGCTTGGCCTGAGGTATCACCAGAGATGAGCGCGAGATCAGCCACGGGTTCGATATGAATGGTGTTGCTGGCTTCAACAGAATCAGCGTGGCCATCGTTAACTGTGTACTTGAAATCAATGTCACCATTAAAGTCTTTGACTGGGACAAACTGCATCTTACTTATGTCGCCAGCGGCAATGGTTTGACCGGCAGTAACCGTTTTTCCATCGAGATAGAATGAGCCTTGCGTGGATGCGTCAGGCGCGCTGGTGATAGCAACACTGTGCAAGGTATCGCCTGAATCAACATCAGCAAAGCCAAATTGACTTGCTTGCATTTGATAGCTGACATCTTCAGTACCGTGGGGCAAGGTCACCACGGTAGCCGTTGGAGTGTCGTTAGTACCGAGCACTTTTATATGTAGATCATAGGGGGTGCCATCTGCGGTATTAACACGATATACAACAGTTTCAGTCTGGCCTGCAGCAAGGTATTGCAGCGCACTATTTTTGACTTCATAGTTCCAAGAACCTGCTGAACTTATTCTTAGGTGACCATGAAATGGATCGCTAATCGCAGTTTCGCCAAATTGACTGTATTGAAAGTGATCTTCTCCAGCATCAGGATCGGCTACATTGAGTTTTCCGCTGGCGATTTGATATTTTTCATGGGCAAAGACACTACTATGAGGAGCATCTTCAACGATGTTCTCTGTGTTGAATTCGGTGACCTTTGCTCCATCATTAACTGCGGCTAGACTTGTGGTTGCACCTGTATGCGTTACGCCGCTATGGAGGTCTTTTACGTCATAACTGAAATGGACTTGGCCGTTATAGTCTTTATCTGGGTGTAAGGTAAAGGAGCCATCTTTATTGACGGTGATAGTGCCATGATCAGCGGTTAAGTTAGCGACACTTAATTGGCCAATATCATTGTGGTCAATGTCTGTTGCGTTAATCAGTAGGTCTGATTTTGTGAGGTGTATATCCTTGTCTTCGGTACCCGAGCTTAATTGAACTTCTGAGCTGCAATAAGGCGCATCGTTAGTTCCATGAATCGTTACAGTAACAATATGGCTAGTACCATCTATCGATGTGACTGTTACGGTGTCAGTTGTACTTTCGCCTTCACCTAGGTTTTGTATAACACTTTTTCTTGTATCAATTCTATAAAACCAAGTTCCATCTGAGCCTATACTAAGATATCCGCCTAACGTACTAACAATAGGATGAAGCTCAGGATGCCCTGCATCATGAATATAAGCATAATTTTTAGCATGAAAATGATTCTCCCCAGCATCAGGATCACTAATATGCATTTGACCATGCGTTTCTATCATATTTGCATTGCCAGCTACTACAGGGCCTACATCAACATCTTCTTTTACATTTCCACTGTCTTGTCCGGTAATAACTGCGTTATCTTGAACTGCGCTTAATGTGGTCGTTGCGCCAGTATGAGTTACACCGCTATGGGCATCTTTTACATCGTAGGTAAAATGGACTTGGCCATTGTAATCTTGGTCGGGATGGAAGGTGAATGAGCCATCTGTATTCTTAGATACCGTTCCATGATTGGTGTTCACCGAATCAATATGTAATTGGTTTAAATCATTGTTATCGATATCGGTTGTATTCGCTAACAATTGCGCCTGAGTAAAAATGATATCGGTATCTTCAGTGCCTGTTTGTAATACCACTTCAGATGAAACAACGGGTGCATCGTTGGTACCCGTTACTTTAATGATAATATCTTGTGCTGTGCCGTCGGTAGTATAAACACGATGTGTAACCAATACTTCCTGATTAGCTCCTAAGTGCTGAAGCTTGGCATTATCGACGTCATAGGTCCAAGTGCCTGAAGCACTTATGTGCAAAGATCCGCCAAAGGGATCACTCACGCTGGTGGAACGAGTATATTGGAAACCTTGTTGTCCTACATCAGGGTCGGTAACAAGCAGATGTCCTGTTACTTCAATTTGATTTTGAGAATAAATATTATGATCTTCAAAAGCATTTCCTGTTATATCTCCACTTACTATTGCCTGATCTTTAACCGCTGAAAGTGTGGTGGTTGCACCTGTATGTGTAACACCGGCATGAGCATCAATAACGTCATAACTTAAATGCACTTGGCCGTTGTAGTCATGTTGGGGGTGAAAGGTAAATGTTCCGTCTTTGTGAGTAACAATAGTACCGTGGTCAGCGACTAAGTTGGCAACATCTAATTGGCCTATATCGTTGTGGTCAATGTCAGTTGCGTTAATTAATAGGTCTGACTTTGTAAGGTGTATATCAGTGTCTTCAATACCGGGAGCTAGCTGAACTTCGGCCGATACTACCGGAGCATCATTGGTACCGTGAACTGTGACTGTCAGTATTTGGCTCGCCGTTCCATCCTTAGAATGTACGGTATGGGATTCAGTGAAAGACTCTCCAGCGCCCAAGTGCTGAACCTCATCTATCGCGTTATCAATCTTGTAGCTCCAGCCGCCACGGGCTCTAATGGTGAATTCCCCATGGTGAGCTGTGGTGATATTTTCTGCTTGAAGCTGCGCGTCACCGTGATCGGCATCAATGACTCTTAGTATTCCACCTGCGTATAAATGGCTTGGACTCGCAGGCACAAAATGCTCTTCAGTCACATCCTGACTGGCAGGTAGTTGCGGCATGCTAACTTCAATTCGAGCATTATCATTCTCGCCATGAATGGTAACCGTGACCACTTTTGTTTGGCCATCACTGGTGCGTATTTGATATTGATCCGTTAATGTTTCACCTGCTTTAAGTGACGCGACTTTGCTATTAGCATGGTGATTTCTTGCCATATCCAGATCATATTCATAGCGTCCATCAGGCCAAACTGTTAAGCCTCCATAGCCCTGAGCTCCGTTATCACTAGAGAAGGCAAACTGAGTATGGTCGCTAGTGTCGGGGTCGACTAAATTGAGTGTGCCACCTACCTTGCTGCCCATTTGGTAATAGGTGTGCAGGGCTTGGCTTTCTGTCATATCAATGGTTGAAGAGAGCAATTGTGCTTTGTCATCGCTACCCACCATAGTCACAGTTGCGACCGCTGGGCTTTGTCCGCCATGATTATCATCCACCATGTAGTGCACTAGGATATCGGCTTTTTGACCCGCACTGAGGTGTTGGAAAGTTGGATTGTGGCTGTCAATGATCAGTGTATGGCCGTCGCTGGCAAAACTAACGCCTTTTGGTAATGGGCCTGTTTTGCCCTCAAAAGTGATTTGGACTTGGCTAATCGATAGTGAGTCGCCATCCACGTCGGTAGCACTGCCGAGTAGATTAATTTGGTGCTGTCTATCTGTGTCTTCAGTGAGGCTATCGGTAATAGGTGTGACGTCTGGATTATCGTTGACCGCAGCAAGTGTGGTAACAGCCCCTGTATGGGTAATTCCGCCATGGGCATCTTTTACGTCATAACTGAAATGCACTTGGCCGTTGTAGTCTTGAGCGGGGTGGAAGGTGAACGAGCCATCTGTATTTGTCGTTACCGTACCGTGATCGGCGGTCACTGAATCAACATGTAATTGGTTTAGGTCGTTGTTATCAATGTCGCTGGTATTGGCTAATAATTGCGCCTGAGTGAGAATGATGTCGGTATCTTCAGTGCCCGTTGATAACACCACTTCCGATGAACACGTTGGCACATCATTGGTGCCATGAATAGTGAACTCAATGGTATGTTTGGTACCATCAGTAGACTCGATAACGGCACTGTCTTTGAGTGTTTCTCCAGCCCCTAATGCTTGGATTTGCGGCTTAGTGGTATCAATTTCATATTCCCACTCACCGTTTTTAGTCATACTGACCCTACCGCCGAGTTGGCTGTGATAGGGCGCCCATTCTGGGTTCGTTGCGACGTGAATGAAGGTCTTAAAATCAAAGTGATCTTCACCTGAATCTGTATCGGTAATCGTGAGTTGACCACGAGTGTGGATCATATGTGCAGAGGCAGACACATTGGAATAGGGGTTTACATCTTCAGTCACATTGCCAGTGTCTACGCCAATGATAACGGCTTTATCGTTACTGCCATTTACCGTAATAGTGATTTGATGTTTGGTGCCATCAACCGACTGCACTGTGACGGTATCGGTTGTGCTTTGGCCTTGTGCTAATGTTTGTACTTTAGGGTTTTTATTATCTAAATCGTAAGTCCATGCACCAGTATCTGTTAAATGCAGTGTGCCGAGAGCGCCGCTAATATCGGTATTTGAAAAATGTGCTTCTCCTGCATCAACGTCAGTAACGGTTAGTTTTCCGCTCGTTTGCAGCTGTGACTCTTCAGTTACATTACCTGTATTGACTCCGCTAATGATTGCACCGTCATTGGTACCGTCAATTCGAATAATCAGATTTTGAGAGACGCTATTGCCTTTGTTATTGTCCGTCGCAATGATTGGAATAATTAAGGTTTGATGGTCACCTTGTGCTAAATGATCAAAGCTTGGATCCGTAGGGTCTAATGTATACGAGCCATCTGTATTTAAGATAAACCCTGTGTGGCTGAAGTTAGTACTGAAAGTGGCAGTGTCACCATGGTCAACATCGGTCGAAGTTATCTGTCCAGTAATTGGCTTGCTACCTTCATCAACCATCTTCGAACTTATGTGACTTACGATAGGTAAGTCGTTGGTGCCATTTACGCGGATCACCAAGTTCTGCGGCGTACTGTTGCCAGCATTGTTGTCAGTGGCTGTAATCGGAATGATCAAGGTTTCATGCTCTCCGACCGCTAAATGATTAAAGCTGGGATCGGTGGGATCAAGTGTGTAGCTACCATCCGGATTTAAACTAAAGCCTGAGTGGCTGTAGTTGGTGGCAAAGGTCGCGCTATCGCCGTGATCGAGATCAGTCGATGCAATCTGGCCTGTTATCTTGGCATCACCTTCATCAACTATTTTAGAGCTTATCTGACTCACCACGGGTAGATCGTTAGTACCGTTGACTCGGATCACCAAGTTCTGCGGCGCACTGTTGCCAGCATTGTTGTCAGTGGCGGTGATTGGAATGATCAGCGTTTCATGCTCACCAACCGCTAAATGATTAAAGCTGGGATCGGTGGGATCAAGTGAGTAACTGCCATCAGAGTTTAAGATAAATCCTGCGTGGCTGAAGCTAGTGCTGAAAGTTGCTGTATCACCATGGTCGAGATCGTTTGATGCGATCTTCCCAGTAACGCTAGCGCCACCTTCATCTATCACCCTTGAGCTGATGTGACTCACCACGGGTAGATCGTTGGTACCGTTGATACGGATAATCAGGTTCTGCGCTGCACTGTTGCCAGCATTATTATCGGTAGCAGTGATAGGAATGATCAGCGTTTCATGCTCACCAACCGCTAAATGATTAAAGCTGGGATCGGTGGGATCAAGTGTGTAGCTACCATCTGGATTTAAACTAAATCCTGCGTGGCTGTAGCTGGTGGTAAAGGTCGCGCTATCGCCGTGATCGAGATCGGTAGCTGCGATCTTCCCAGTAACGCTAGCATCACCTTCATCAACTGTTTTTGAGCTTATCTGACTCACCACGGGTAGATCGTTGGTGCCGTTGACTCTGATGATGAGATTTTGCGGTGCACTGTTGCCAGCATTATTGTCGGTAGCAGTGACTGGGATGATCAGCGTTTCATGCTCACCGACGGCTAAATGGTTAAAGCTGGGATTTGTGGGATCAAGTGAGTAACTGCCATCAGAGTTTAAGATAAATCCTGCGTGGCTGAAGCTAGTGCTGAAAGTTGCTGTATCGCCGTGATCGAGATCAGTCGATGCGATCTGGCCTGTTATCTTGGCATCACCTTCATCAACTGTTTTTGAGCTTATCTGACTCACCACGGGTAGATCGTTGGTGCCGTTGACTCTGATGATGAGATTTTGTGGTGCACTTTGGCCGCCATTATTGTCGGTAGCAGTAATGGGAATGATCAGTGTTTCATGCTCACCTACGGCCAAATGATTAAAACTGGGATCGGTGGGATCAAGTGTGTAGCTACCATCCGGATTTAAACTAAAGCCTGCGTGGCTGTAGTTGGTGACAAAGGTCGCGCTATCGCCGTGATCGAGATCAGTCGATGCGATCTGGCCTGTTATCTTGGCATCACCTTCATCAACTGTTTTAGAGCTTATCTGACTCACCACAGGTAGATCGTTAGTGCCATCGATCTTGATAATCAGGTTTTGTGGTGCACTGTTGCCAGCATTATTGTCGGTAGCAGTGATTGGGATGATCAGGGTTTCATGCTCACCAACCGCTAAATGATTAAAGCTGGGATCGGTGGGATCAAGTGAGTAACTGCCATCCGGATTTAAACTAAAGCCTGAGTGGCTGTAGTTGGTGGCAAAGGTCGCGCTATCGCCGTGATCGAGATCGGTCGATGCGATCTGGCCTGTTATCTTGGCATCACCTTCATCAACTGTTTTTGAGCTTATCTGACTCACCACGGGTAGATCGTTGGTACCGTTGACTCTGATGATGAGATTTTGCGGTGCACTGTTGCCAGCATTATTATCGGTAGCAGTGATAGGGATGATCAGCGTTTCATGCTCACCGACGGCTAAATGGTTAAAGCTGGGATTTGTGGGATCAAGTGAGTAACTGCCATTAGAGTTTAAGATAAAGCCTGCGTGGCTGAAGCTAGTGCTGAAAGTTGCTGTATCGCCATGGTCGAGATCGGTCGCTGCGATCTGACCTGTTATCTTTGGATCACCTTCATCAACCGTTTTAGAGCTGATGTGGCTGACGACGGATAGATCGTTTGTGCCATCGATCTTGATAATCAGGTTCTGCGGTGCACTGTTGCCGCCATTGTTATCAGTGGCAGTGATAGGAATGATCAGCGTTTCATGCTCACCGACGGCTAAATGATTAAAGCTGGGATCGGTGGGATCTAATGTATATGAACCATCAGCTTTTAGGCTAAAGCCTGCATGCTGATAACTGGTGGCGAAGGTTGCCATATCACTGTGATCGAGATCGCTAGCTGCGATCTTCCCAGTAACGCTAGCGCCGCCTTCATCTATCGCTCTTGAGTTGATGTGACTCACCACGGGCTGATCGTTAGTGCCGTTGATGCGGATAACGAGGTTTTGCGGAGAACTTTGGCCACTATTATTATCAGTGGCTGTAATCGGAATGATCAGGGTTTCATGTTCACCAACAGCTAAATGCTCAAAACTTGGGTTGGTGGGATCAAATGTGTAACTGCCATCGGTATTTAAGTTGAAACCCGCATGCTGATATGTGGTGCTGAAGGTTGCGCTATCGCCATGATCGAGATCGTGTGACGCGATCTGGCCTGTCACCTTTGCGCTACCCTCATCAACGATCTTAGAGGTAATATGGCTGACAACGGGCAGATCGTTAGTGCCGTTAATGGTGACCATGATCTTCTGCTCGGTACCATCTACTGAATGCACCAACAAAGTATCAGTAACGGTTTCACCCGTTTTAAGGCCTTGGATCTGTGGATTGCCGTTGTTGGCGGTATATGTCCAATGGCCATTATTATTGATACTCAACTCGCCATATTGGCCTTGCTGGTGATCTGCTGTGAATTGATCTTGACCAGAGTCGGGGTCAGTAACCGTTAACTGACCATTGGCGCGCAAAGTGCCGCCACTGGCAAGGTCTTTATCTTCAGTCAGGCTTGCAGTTGAAGTTCCGCCAATGACGGCTTTATCATCTGTGCCGTTAATGGTGACAGTAATTTTCTGCTCGGTACCATCTACTGAATGCACCAACAAAGTATCAGTAACGGTTTCACCCGTTTTAAGGCCTTGGATCTGTGGATTGCCGTTGTTGGCGGTATATGTCCAATGGCCATTATTATTGATACTCAACTCGCCATATTGGCCTTGCTGGTGATCTGCTGTGAATTGATCTTGGCCAGAGTCGGGGTCAGTAACCGTTAACTGACCATCGGTGCGCAAAGTGCCGCCGCTAGCGAGATCTTTATCTTCCGTCAGGCTTGCAGTTGAAGTTCCGCCAATGACGGCTTTATCATCTGTGCCGTTAATGGTGACAATGATCTTCAGCTCTGTGCCATCGATGCTACGAACCAACAAAGTATCAGTAACGGTTTCACCCGTTTTAAGGCCTTGGATCTGTGGATTGCCGTTGTTGCTGGTGTAAGTCCAATGGCCATTATTATTGATACTTAGCTCGCCATATTGGCCTTGCAGGTGATCTGCTGTGAATTGATCTTGACCAGAGTCGGGGTCAGTAACCGTTAACTGACCATCGGCGCGCAAAGTGCCGCCACTGGCAAGGTCTTTATCTTCAGTCAGGCTTGCAGTTGAAGTTCCGCCAATGACGGCTTTATCATCACTGCCGTTAATGGTGACAGTAATTTTCTGCTCGGTACCATCTACTGAATGCACCAACAAAGTATCAGTAACGGTTTCACCCGTTTTAAGCCCTTGGATCTGTGGATTGCCGTTGTTGGCGGTGTAAGTCCAATGGCCGTTATTATTGATACTCAACTCGCCATATTGGCCTTGCAGGTGATCTGCTGTGAATTGATCTTGACCAGAGTCGGGGTCAGTAACCGTTAACTGACCATCGGCGCGCAAAGTGCCGCCACTGGCAAGGTCTTTATCTTCAATCAGGCTTGCAGTTGAAGTTCCGCCAATGACGGCTTTATCATCTGTGCCGTTAATGGTGACAGTAATTTTCTGCTCGGTACCATCTACTGAATGCACCAACAAAGTATCAGTAACGGTTTCACCCGTTTTAAGCTCTTGGATCTGTGGATTGCCGTTGTTGGCGGTGTAAGTCCAATGGCCATTATTATTGATACTCAACTCGCCATATTGGCCTTGCAGGTGATCTGCTGTGAACTGGCTTTGGCCAGAGTCGAGGTCGGTAATCGTCAATTGGCCTGTCGTTTTTAATTGCTCGCCATTTTGATCAATAAATACGTCTTTATCTTCTGTAATAGAACCCGTCGTAGTGCCAGCAATTTGAGCTGATTCATTGCTGCCGTTAACTTGCACTGTAATTTGTTGTGATACGGGCAGACCCGAACTATCGGTCGCCGTCACGGTAAAGGTTTCTGTGGCGCTTTGGCCTTGATTAAGCGCAAGAGTATTAGGGCTTTGATTGCTTAAATGGTATTGCCAAGCACCCGTGCCGGGGTCAATGGTCAGTGCCCCCATTTGACCTTGGCCATTGGTTACTGCCCAGCCCACGCTATCGCCATGATCCGAGTCTGTTGCGATTAAGCTACCTGACGCAGTATCGATTGCACCGTGCTCATTCAACGCCGCATGATGAGTACCTGAAATAGTCGGTAGATCATTACTGCCTTCAACCTCCACTGTAATAATTGTTTCAACGTGATTTCCTTCGGCATCCGTGGCGGTAATGATAAATTGCTCAGTGTGATGTTCGTTTTCAGCTAAAGAATTTGTGGCAGCAGAAGCATTATTGAGTTGGTAGTGCCACTGGCCTGTGGCGGGGTCGATGTTAATTAATCCAAATTGCCCCTGTGAGTTGGCGATACTCCATTCTATTTGAGCTGCGTTGTGGCCTTGAGCATGTAACGATCCTGATACCACATCAGTGCTAGAATCTTCTTTAACTTGCTGAATTTGTTGTTGACTATTAATAGCCAATGGCTTTTCATGCGTGCCAGTGCCAGTGCCAGTGCCAGTGCCAGTGCCAGTGCCAGTGCCAGTGCCAGTGCCAGTGCCAGTGCCAGTGCCAGTGCCAGTGCCAGTGCCAGTGCCAGTGCCAGTGCCAGTGCCAGTGCCAGTGCTTATTAAGCTGGTTTTACTCTGCAGCTCAGTGACTTGATGCACACCAGTATCGGTTGTCATAGCAATGGTAAAATGAGGCTGGTTATGTTCATTAGCGGTAAACGTTAAAGGGTGAGCAATAGTGCTTAACACTGGGCCTTTGCTAGAGCTTGCATGAAAATGCGCCCCAGCACTTAAGCCTGTAGTCTCGCTAGAGCCTTGAGGACGTTTACTTGCCGTTTGCTGAGTTTGTCCATTTTGTGATGTTTCTAGGGCGGTTAAATCGTCTTTGCTGGTTTGGGCTGTAGATGACTGTTCTTGTAACGCTTCACTATTTGAACGTTGTGATTGCTGAGAGTCATCGAGAGGTGAGGCGTCATTGTCAGCTGTACTTGAATCGTCTTTTACTATGGTGCTGGCAGCACTCCAAGATTTATCAGCGACCAGATCTTTATTGCCGATAGTACTGGCTTTAGCGCCACTATCTCGAAGTTCTTTAGCTTTTAAACGGGCGACGTCCTTATCAAGCTGCTTAGCCTTTTGTTTGGCTTCCAATTCCCTTTGTTTTTTCTCCGCTTCAATAGCTTCTGGTGTCTTAGTATTTGATGTGGATTTTTTATCGTCATGACTCATTATCTACTTCCTCTTTAGCGCTCACCAAAAGCTTCTGTCACATTGGTAAATACTGGTTTCCAGAGATACTGAAATACCGTTTTGTCTCCGGTCACGATGTCAGCTTCACCTGTCATCCCTGGGATCAAGTCGAACCGGCCGGGTTTATCCGAAAAATAGGGCTTATCAATGGCAATTTGCACTTTGTAAAATACCCCGCCTTTTTCATCTGAATCGGTACTTGGAGATATTCGTTTTACAATGCCGTCGAGGGCGCCATAACGGCTGTAATCAAATGCATCAATTTTAATCCTTACTGGCTGACCCACTTTCACAAAACCGATATCGCGAGGTGACAATTTGGCTTCCATTAAGCCCGTTTTTGTCATTGGTACAATGACCGCGACTGTGCCACCGGGCTGGATCACGCTGCCTGTCGATGAGGAGGGGATAGACTGAATAATGCCGTCGACAGGAGCGATAATGGTATTTTGCGAGACGAGAGAGCCTGATGATTTCAACCGAGCGATAATGCCAAGCAGTTCTGCTTGGGCATCGGTACGTTTCTCACCGACCTCTTTGAGTAAGGTCACTTGTTTCTGGTTTAGTTGTTGTTCTAAATTGAGCAAGTTTTTAGCCAGAACCTGTTGTTTGCTCTCCATGCTTCTCAGTTCGCGCATGTAGGAATCTAATTTTTGTTGCGACTCTAAAATTCTTAGCTTGGATACGGCTTGCTCTGCGGTAACCGACTGCATCATTGTTAGCGTTTGCTCTGCGGTTTTAATTTGATCGCTTAGCGGTGGGATCTCAGCTAAGAGGCCATCGATTTCTGCTTGAGATTTAGCGATGTCAGACTCTGAGAGTTGCTGCATTGCTACTCGCTCTTGGTTCATGCGGCTCAGTGATGCGGTATGCAATTTGACCAATTGTGGGTACTCAACTTCAAACTCACTAAAATTAGCCTCTCGTTGGTCAATAAAAGACTCGTAGCGCTCAATGCGAAGTAACAGGTTTGCGCGTTTACTGGCGAGTTCCTCTTCTGCTGATTGACTGTCAATCGAGACAAAGCTGGCTAATACATCGCCTTTTTTAACCACATCTCCCTCTTCTACCATCACCGAGGCCATAGTGCCGCCAGCGCGACTTTGAATGATCTGTCGGTGGCCAAGAGGAACAACTTGCCCCTTGGATTTGGAGATCTCTTCTACCTCGGCAAACAGTGACCACAACAACATGATTAACACTGAACCTGTGATCAAAAAGATGATGCGCTTAATTAACTTTCTTTCTGCGGGAGCTTCAATCGCATCGGTAAATTCATGCTCAGGCCATACTCGATTAGCTAGTTGACGATTATCCATTAGGGAGGTTCTCCTGAGATGATGCTTGCGGTGGCTGAGGTGCTTTTTCAGGGATAGGACCAGCGTAAACCACAGCTCCTTTATCTAAAATTACGACTTTGTCAGCTTGCTGGATCAACTCTTGATCATGACTGGTAAAAATCACGGTGCTCTTACCTTTGAGTGCGCTAAATGTCTTTAGCAGTTGGGCTTTAGCTACAGGATTACGATTGGCGATGGGTTCGTCGAGAATGATTAAACTTGATTGCTTCAGCAGTGCTCGCGCCAAACTGATATAACTGCCTTCTACGGCAGATAACAGTGTATGGCCACGATTAAACAGACTGATATTCAGATCATTGCCTAACGCTTTAAATAGCGACTCACCCCCGGCAGCTTTTATTGCGGTGACCAGTTCTTCATCTGTTGCGTCTAGTTTCGCGATGCGCAGATTGTCAGCTAAGGTGCCTGGAAAAAGATCGGGCTCTGCGGGGCAAAATGCGGCCCATTTTCTATAGGCTTCAGGATCATATTGCTTGAGGTTTTTGCCGTTAACCGTGACATAGCCCGCTTGGGCCTCTGCCACTCCCATGGCAGCAAGTAACATCGAGGTTTTACCGCAGGCGTTAGGCCCAATGATGGCGACATTTTCGCCGGGTTCTATATCAACGCTCACACCTGCTAGGGCGGGGTCGACCTCTGCACCATAACGCAAGGTGACGTGTTGAAAACTTATCTTAGGTGCGATTTGAGTCGCGGGTGTATCGAGCCTGAGCTCATTGTGTTCCGTGCCTGCTTGCATAAAACGGTCAAACTGTTTTATTGCCATATCCATCATGGTAATTTTCTGGCTTGATGAAAATGCTAACTGTGCAGGCCCAGTTATGCGCCAAATCAGCATGACGCAGGCAATAAGTGCACCAGGGCTAATACTCTGGTTGAGTACTAAGAAGATGCCTGTAAAAACGGTAACTAGCGCGGTAAGTAAACTCATGGCGTGGGCGACGGCGGCGTTTAAGCCATTGCGCTTAGCGTAGAGGAAGTTTTGCCGACAGTTCTCTTTGCATTGCCTGGCAAACTTAGTATTCCAGCCATCGGTTTCGCCGCTGGTTTTCAGTTGTAGCAGGTTTTTGGCGAGTTCATTAATCGAGTTTTGATAATCTCCACTAATGGTGGGCGCAGCTGATTGAGCATATTTATTGACGGCTTTCATCACTAAGTAAAACAGCAATAACATCACCAACGGCACTATCACTAACCAGCCACTGAGTAGCGCGATGGTGATCAGTGCGATAGCGGTGAAAGGAAGGTCAACTAAACCTGCACCACCAGGGCCGGAAAGTAAGGTACGTACTTTTTCCGCATTGCGCATGCGTGCCATATGGTTCGACAAACCCACTCGAGACAACACCATCAGCGGCATACTCAATAACCGCCTAAAGGTGATATCTGAAAGGTCACGTGCAAATCGGTTGCTGGTGGTGGCTAGCAGCTTAGCTCGAGTGAGGCGTGTTATCACTAAAATGGCCAAAGCTAGTGCTGCACCAAGGGCGATGGTGGGCAGTACATCCGGTGCTTGTCCGCCAATGACGCGGTCATAAACGGCCATGGTAAAGAGGGGCACCGCCAGCCCGGTAATACTGGAGAGTAAACTCAGCCAAAATACCGGGCGGTACCACTTGGTGCGTTTGCTCATATGCGCTGCAAAGGCGCGAATATTCTGTTTGCTTGCAGGTAGACTTTCAATCACAAAAATATGCCCAATGAGGGGTAACTCTTGAGCACTTATTGCTTGCCACTGATCAGATTGCTGATTGAACATTTCATATTGCGCACCTCTACGCCTTAACATGACTGCAGGTTCATTATCAGGGACAATAATAAAAGGGTGAATGGCCTGTGAAATAGCATTTTTGTGCGTCTTATAGACCGAGAATCCAATGTGATGTTTTTTTAATAGGTTAGCGAATTTTACCGTGTCGATACTCTGAATTGCTTCATCACTGAGCAAATTATTCGCCTGAGAAAATAACCCTAGCTGCTGAAAAAGTGCGATTAATATATTTTTTAATTCAGGAGACGCTAATGTGTTCTCACTCTCTTCTAGTGACTTGGGTTGGCTGATAGAGTTCATGCTTGAACCTCCTGCATCGCGGGCAAAACCTGACACTCGCCATGCTCACTAATATTGATGCGTAGATCGCTATTGCTAGCGAGTTCACTAAAGTGAGAAGCGCATAAAATGGTCATCTGGCCTTTATAGTGATTGAGCACATTAACCAGCCTTGCTTGAGAATCGGCATCGAGTGAGATCATCGGTTCATCAAGTAATAAAATAGAGGGCGACTGTACGATGGCTCTTACCAGCGCAATAAGTTTCACCGCGCCTTTGTTCAGCATTTGGCTATCGTTTACGCCAACCTCAGTTTGATAACCCGACGGCAGTTGGGCGATGCTACTGGTGAGTCCTAGTGCCTCGGCAACTTCCATCGCCAGTGACTCTCGTTCTGGTCTAAATAGGGTCATGTTTTCCAATAAGCTGCCCGCAAAAAGTGTTGGCCAAGGTGAAACATAGGTCACTGACTGGCGGTACTCATTGGCTTGGTGTTCGCTTTGCCCAACGCCTGCAATGGTTATTGAACCTTGATCTAAATGATGAAATGCACCGATAACACTGAGGAGTAAACTGGCATGAGTCAGTGGATCTGATGTGACAGTGACTAAGCTGCCGCTGGGGATGGATAGCGTGAAATTATTGAGTTTCGCGCCCACTTGAGAGCTGGCAACACTGTCAAAATTGATAGGTCCAAGCGGCAGTTTCTGTTGGTACTTCGTGGTGCCTTTAAACACTTCTTGGGGCAGTTCAGCCAGATCGTTAACATGGTTCATGGCTGTATTGGCGCTGGCAAGCCGTGAACGCAAACTAATAATGGCACTTAGCGGTGCTATCGCTCTGCCCGCTAGAATGGAGCAAGCCGCCAACCCACCCGTGGTGAGATCACCATCGAGCACTTCGAGGCAGCCGATAAGGACGATTAATAATGTAGTGCCTTGAGACGCGCCTTGAATGAGCTCTTGCAGTTTTGATGATAACCAATCGACTTGCTGTTGTTGTTCAAGGCGGCGGTAGTTAATTTCACTGTAGATGGATGATAGGCGCGACTCCATCGCCAATGCTTTTGCCGTGGTTAATCCCGATAACACCAATATCAACATGCGTGAGCGTTCGCTATCGGTTAATGCTAAATCTTGCGTGGCGCGAGTTAACTTTTTACCAATGAGGAAAACCAGCCCACCGATCACTGCCCACACTGCAATAGGAATGAACACCAATGGACCGCCGATATAGGCGACCAATGCTAAAAAAATGAGCACAAAGGGAAAATCCATTAATGCCACTAAGGCTTGTCCTGAATAAAGCTCGCGCATCGCCGCAATACTGGCAAGCCCGTTGGACACTTTACCCGTGCCTAAGCTTTCCACATGGTGATAGTCAGATTGCATTAACGCATTGACAACTTTAGTCGTGGTTTGCAGTTCAAAATTGGCGGCAGATGAGGCCAACAACCAACTGCGGGCATAGCGCAAAAGTAACTCTAATAGAATCGCGACCCCGACAGCGGATACGAGCACACTCGCGGTGCCGTAGCCTTGGTTCGGCAATATACGGTCGTATATTTGTAGCATGGTAAAAGGCAGGGCTAGAGACAGTAAATTGATGAACGTGGAGGAGAGCAGTAACTCTGCCTTAGCGCGATTATTGTTTAGTAAACTGAAGTTTTCTCTCATCGCTTATCGCATCCTTGGACAGTCAGAAAAAGGTGTATAAATAATAGTATAGCTTTAGCTAACTTATTAAACTTAACAGAGTATTTACATCTTAGTGTAAAAATAAAGCAACTTTTGTCGGTTTTTTTGTCAATGAGACGATGATTGAATTGCTTGAGCTGAGTTGATGTTAGCTTGTTGATGAAAGGCTTTTGAATTTGTGCAGTTTTACTGAGGGGTGTCAGCCGGCAAATTTGCAGGGAAGCCGGCTGACGTTTAACGAATCTATTGGAGCGATAGATGCGTTAAATAGTACTATCAATGATGAGATTATTGAGTGTGTCTTAACCCAGCCTTATTCTTCATCGGATCGCCTTCGTAACCGAGTGCTTTCCAATTCATGCGGGTGCCTTTGTTATGGCAATCGCTACATTTCAAAGCGTCAGCTTTTGGTGAAACCATATGGTTGATACGCCACCACATTTCGGTTGCTGCAAAGCCGTGTTCACCACTGTAGCTTATGCCCTTTTCTACTAGCGTTTTATTGGCTTCCATACCTAACTTGGCTGCTTTGTCCCAATCATAGTCTGTCCAATATCCGCCTTCACCGTAAACTTTTGCAGTGACAAATATGTTTTGTTTACTGTCATAAATCTGCTTACCGCGGTGGACTTTAAAAGGATAGATCTTGGCCGTACTATCGCTAATATCACCTAATGGGTAAGTTAATTTAGTGATTTTACTTGGGTCCATTTTGTCGCCAACCATATAGGCGTCAGCACTACCGTTATACCAAGCGTATTCTGGTTCAACCATCTTGCCCCAGACAAAGTTGCCTTTCTTTTTCTGGTAATTTTTCTTGCCGTATTGATCTTTTGTTTCTTCAAGATCACTACCTGCCGTAGACCAATCCCAGCTCATTTTAGTCGGTTCATTACGCGCAAAAAACGGAATGTGACAAGTTTGACAGGCGACACTTGCAGCATGAGTATTGAGCTTTTTATTTTTGTGCGGCGTGGCTTCATGGCAGTTAACGCAGCCAATCGGATTTTGCCCACCAGGCGAAACGCCCATGGCATTACCGGTGATCTGATGATCCTCAGTGGTATGGCAAGTTTGGCATTGGAAGTCATTGCCATCAGTATCCATATGTACGTCAGTGCTTTTATCGGGATAAGACATAGAAGAGTCTAAATCGCCGTGCTTAACGGCATCGCCGCCACCACCAAAGAAATGACAAGTACCACAGTTATCGCGCACAGGAGCGCCGACATTCTGTGCTACTCGCTGAAGGTTTACGCTTGCTAATGCTTCGCCAGCGCCTACCGGATCTTTGATGTAAGTGCCAGTGGTGTCATGGCAGACAAGGCAATCTACTTTGGTCATGTCGGTGAAATCAAAGTTATTGTCTTTCCAACCGTAACCCGCATGACAACTGGTACATCTTGGTTCGTTGCCAGATATTGAGGTACAGAAGTTATTAATTGCATCCTTCTTACCGCGTTTAACCGTGCGCCCTGGTAGTTTCTGTTCTAACTCCCAAGTCCAGTGTGATGATTTCATAAAGTCTTTGGCGTGATCTTCATGACATTCAATACATTGAGTCGTGACTTCAGAGCCTTGTGAAAAAGGCCCCAGCACATATTCACTGTGAGGATTGGCCGCCATGGCGAATTGAGCGCTGACAAGCAGCCCTAACGCCATGGTTGGTATGATGATTCTTTTCATTTTTAATACTCCTTCCCCGGCTAGCGCCGGGGGGATTAACCTAACTTAGAATTTAACGGTGAGAGAAGCGTTGATGTCGTAAGCGGTGTCGACCACTGGTAGCATTGAGTAAGAAGTGCCCGCGATAACATCATCTACTTCTTGTGGTGCACCAACCGGTGTGCCGCTGCCGGTATATTCGAAATCGTAATAAATCCCTGCAAGTTTAATGAACATATTAGGGTTGATGTCGAACATGTAATAAGCCTCGGCAACATGGCCGCGAGTGGCTAACTTACTGCCGATGGGATCATCTTGTGCTTGAGTAAATGGTGTCCAATATTTAGAGCCGTAGTTGTACTCAAAACCAACTTTGCCGTAAGGCGCTGGGATCTGCACACCAGCATAGATGCTGTAGCCGTCTTTTGGACCACTGTCATCGGCAGCACTTGGCATCATGATGATCTCGGTGCCGTCAGAATTGAGCTTAGCTTCAAATACGGCATCACTTAACATGCCGCCAAACATTCCCGCGTTGCCATTGCCGTCGGCGCGAGTCCAACCGCCAGAGACGAACCATTTCACGTCGTTATCTTCTTCACGTGAGAAGCCGATACCACCGAGGTAAATGTCACCAATAACGCCGCTAGGCTGCACTCGAGTAACAAAGTTAAAGTTGTCAAACTTTTGCATGTCTTGGTACATGGTTGGCGCAAAAATGCTGGCTAGTTGGGTTGGGAACGCCATGGTGCCTTTAAAGCCATCGTTGACATCCATCGCACCAAATAGGGTGAACTGGAGGAAGTTTTTACCATCGTTAATGGCATCAATATTAAAGCCGCCGAGGTGGGTATCTTTAGTGACGATGTCACCGAAGAGCTCGCCATTGCCCGATTGTGACTCAAAACCCTGGCCGTAGCAGAAGCGAACAACTTGGCCTTCAACACCAGTAATATCACCGAGGTGATAGCCCATGGTGGCGCCGTCAAAGTTGAAGTTAACTAGGTGGCCAGATGGTGTGCCACCACGTTTTTCATTTTCACGATACTGGGTTGGCGGGCCGTAGGTTGATGGGCGACGACCAATCGACAAGTACAGTGGAGAGCCATTGATATTTTTCCAATCAAAGTAAGCGCGTTCTACTCTGAGGAAATCACCACTAGGGCTACCACTGCTGGTGCCATCCATAGTAAATGAGTTCCAAGAATCAAATACTTTAACGCCGGTGGAATCGCCCCAGTTTTTAAACATAGATAAGCGACCAGAAAAGCTGACGTTATCCCAGACTTTTGCTTTTAAATTAAGTCTAAGACGGGTGGTGTAGTAAATGTCATTATCGATATCTTGCGTGGTTTTCTGCGCCAAAGCATAAGGCATGACACCTTGTAGTTGACCACTTTGGAAGGCTGCTGCGAGGTTAGGATCGGCTGCCATCATTTTGCCGAGCGGAGAATTAGCATCGGTTGGAGAACCAAATGCACCAGACATCGCTTTGGCGCCGAAGTCACTAAAGTTGACTTTAATCGCGGGATTCCAAGTCACATTTTGATAGTGCAGTGTATGAGCTTTAGTACGGAAATCACCAGTGATCAGCAGTCTATCTAATGCTGTATGGCGTTCGTTGCCATCGACACGATCATTAAGATCATCTAATTCGCTAGTGATGTCTTCAAGTTGTTGTTTAAGATCTGCCATTTTTTGAGCATCGTTTTCTGCAGCATAAACGCTACCAGATAAAGCAAGCGCATTGGCAACAAGCAGTGAAATTAGAGTACGCATAACATCTCTCCTTTCGAGTTTTTAACCACTTTTTATATGGTTAACCTCGATTGATGTTGAGGAACGGCCTCGGATTAGCTGATTTTTGGCAGCATTAGGCCCTGAGGCATTCCCCATTTATTTAATTTAATGTTTGGTTCTAACTTGGTTAGAAGGACTTAATCCTTCATGCGGCTAGCCACAGGTTTGTGGTTGGTCGGAATCGGCTGCATGGTCATATAGGAATTGCTGAATGTCCTTAATGTCCTTCTTTGATAGCGCATTGAACGCTTCTTGATCACCCTTGTGCTTCATGCGCTTGAAGAAGCGATCCCACTGACTCATGGTTTTTGTCATCGGGGTCATTTCTCCACCGATATCACCTTGGCTATGGCAGGCTTTACACTCTTTTTTATACAGATGTTTACCTTTTTTAGGGTTACCGCCATCAGCGGCTTGGGCTTGAAGACCTAAAGACAGAGCTAGAGCAAAACCTATTCCGATTTTTGTGATTGTTTTCATCATCATTTCCTTACTATTTTTATATTTTTACGCTGTCCTTCGCGTGGTTAACAGAATGCTTCCAAGATGCGCCTGTGTTGTTGCTTAATTTAGCAGGGAGGTGTTACTGAATAGTTGAGCTTGATCACTTTCATGATAAAAATCTAATTGATAAAAATATC